>NZ_JBEXGU010000314.1:0-4997 GCF_040607515.1 Streptosporangium sp. NPDC005286
TCGCTGGAGCTGCCGGGGTTCACCACACTGGATGCGATGGCCACGACCATCCGGGCGCGGGTCAACGCCGAGATGTTTGCCCGCGTGGTCGAGCGGATGGGGCCCGATGGCCGAGAGCGCATCGGGGCTCTGCTGACGACGGCGGGCCCGGACGGAAGGTCGATGTTCAACCGGCTGAAGAAGCCGGCCCAGCGTCCCGTCTGGACACGCTTTGCGGCCCAGGCCAAGTACCTGGATGAGATCGACGCCCTGGGCGAGACCGGGGCGTGGCTGGAGGGCATCGCCCCCACCGAACAGGCAGCGGCGCAACCCGTGGTCGACCAGGGTCCGCCACAGATGACCCCGGTCCACGTGCCAGGCGCGATCCTCGCCGGGCCGCACCACCTGATCGATACGGCAAGAGGTCTCCCACCGGAAGCCGTGAGTGTGCAGCGCTTGAGAGATTCCCAGCGCCCGGTCGGCGGCGTCGTCGCCGCGGCCGAAGAACTCCTCATCGACCAGATACAGGGTGCGCGAGACGTCCGGATGCCGGTCGAAGACGTCGGCCAGCTCGCGCAGCACCCACGGCAATCCGTCCAGGGCGGCGGCGCCGGCCCACTGCCCCTTGTGCCCTCGGGGACAGAACGAGCAGCTGCTCGCGCACCCGCGGGAGCATTCCAGCTGGGCGACGCCTCCGGCGTCGAACGTCTTCTCCAGCAGATCCAGTTCGGGCCAGATGTCGGTCTGGAGCCGGTTGGAGACGGTCGCGGTACGCCGGGCCGGGCCGATGCCCATGGTGCCTTCCCCGCGCTGCACGGAGCCCCGGTAGCCGATACCGCGAACCTCGCCCAAGCCCAGGTCGCCGTGCCCGTAGGCCAGCACGTCCTGGATGGTGGGCTCCCCGGCCGCGCGGGCGATCAGCAGGTTCGGGTACCGCGCCAGCAGGAGCTTCTCGTTACGGGCGGTGAGGCTACCGCCGGCCACGACCAGCGGCGGGTCCGCCAGGCCGGTCAGGTGATCCATCAGGGTGGTCATGAGGTCGTGCTGGCCGAACGTCGCCGAGATTCCGACGATGTCCGGCCCCTCGGCTTCGATGCGGCCGACGATGTCGTCCAGGGTCACGCCGAGCTGCATGTCCATGAGCTCTACCCGCCCCATCAGTGTCGCGCGGGCGGCGCGGGCGACGTCGCTGATGGCCAGTGGGAAGCGCGGCAGGGGGAAGTACTCCGGGTGGTAGAGCGCTACGAGCAGCAGGTGAGGCTTCAGCAGCCGGTGCAGGGTGCTCGCCGCCACGTCGGTTCCCGACAGCCAGGAGTCCGGGCGGGTGAGGGGCAGCCGGCCGCGGGTCCACGCGGGCCACTGCCTCGTGCGGTGCTCCTGGCCGGACAGGTCAGCGATCGTCCACCCGCTGCGGGTCGCGTTCTCGACCAGGAGCAGACGCCGGTCCAGGCTGCCGGCCACCACCGCCCGCGTGGGGAGGCGTTCGGCCAGGAGCTGGTGCAGGGCGGTCGGCCGGTGCAGCAGGGGGGTGACGTCCGCCGCGGTGACCGGCGGGACGCCGGTGGCGTGGTGAACTGCGGCGATCAGCCGCTCACAGGAGTCATGTGCAGACGTGCCGGTATCAGGCATCTTGGCCTCCTGGCAGGGGTCCGGGTCACGGGGGTTGGCTACGTTCTTCACACAGCAGGTGATTGCACGTGGTCAGGTCGTCAGCAACGACAGCCCCTCGGGGGCCAACTCACTGACGCGGGACTCCCACGCCCTGATCAGTACGGGAAGCAGCAGGCCCACGCCGACCGCGTCCCACAGAGCACGCTGGGCAGGTACCTCGGCCGCGAGGCTGCTGGTCTGCTCGGCCAACTCGTGCCAGCGCAGCAGCGCCGTCAGGCTCCGGCGCTGCACGTCCGGGCGGACGATCTGCGTCAGGTGCAGCGTGTCAAAGCAGACCACGGGCTGCACGTCCGGGCAGTACTGCGCCAGGAGCCGCCACGTTTGGTTGACGTCGTGGCAGATGATCGCCCGCCCCGTGAGCCGGGCGGTCAGCTTCGCGCGGATGTACGGCAGGGGTGGCCCCAGCGCCAAGATGTCGTTTTCCAGGCCCGGCGGGATCGACGGCCGCGGCGCGACGGACCGGTGCGGGTTGACGATCGAGTGGTAGGCGCCGCCCATGTGCGGGCGGCCCTCCAGCAGCGGGACGACCGCGACGTCCACGATCGCAGGGGACACGCCGCCGCTGATTTTTACTCCGAGGGCGGTCAGCGGCAGCTCGTGCCACGGCTGATCATGCATAAGGATCTCTTTCCGATCGAGGCAGCCGGGAGCCCGCAGAGGGGGCGGGGCGGGCTCCCGGCCGGCTGGCCACGTGGAGCAGGACAGAACGGGGAAGTCTGGCTACACGCTCCCGGGGCTTCTTCAGGGGGTCAGTTCTCCTGCGAGGCGCCGGCGCGCAGGGCGAGATGGAAAGCAGCGATCCGGCGGGCGGCCTCGGCGATGTCGTCCAGCGGGGCGCACTGCTCGGCATTGGGCTCCCGCTGGGGCTCCCCCGCGCGCTGCCAGGAGTAGAGCGGGCCGTCCTCACCGGAGGTGACGCATATCGTGACGTCGTTCACGATATGCAACCGTGTTCCCTGGTCATAGCTGATCGAGGGGTAAAGCCGGTGAGAGTGCAGCTCCGTTCGGAGCCTCTGCAGGGCGTTCCCACCGTTGATGATGTCCTGCAGAACCTCGTGCGCCGGTGTGCTGGCGGGAATAGTCATGACTGCCTTCCTGGCATGGGGATATGCGCGTCAGACGGGGGCGACGTGCTCGGCCGGGACGTCGGCCAACAGCCACCAGTCCGCGGCGTCGGCTCAATCGGACGCGCTCGCCTCCTACTCTTCGACCCGCTCCCGGCAAGGAGCGCAGATCCGCCTGCATCAGGCCGCCTCAGCAGTCCGGGAAGGGGCCGTTTCCGAAGGGCTGCAATACGCCGCCTCGATCGTCGAAAGCCTCGGGCCTCATGTGACGCAGTTCGTGCTGCACGTCGCTCACGGTGTGGCTGACGCTGTACCGGCGGGACACAAGACGCATCGGGCCATCGTGGAATATCGGGAACAGTTAGCACTCACGGCACCGAAAGAGGACAAGTGACCGACGTTGATTTCCGATGCTTGACCGGTAGGGCCGCCGCTGAAGTACTCAGCGCCGAGTACGTCGACCTGTACGTGGCGGCCTACGCCGAATGGCCTTATCTGTCCGGGCCGCTCTACAGCCCTGAGCGATACGCGGAGCGCACAAGCCGGCAGGTGATGCAGGACAGCTTCGTTCTGGTCTCGGCCAGGTCCAGGGGACGGCTGGTGGGGTTCTCCTTCGGGCTCAGGTTCGGCGCGGGCCTGTGGTGGGGCGGAGAGGCCGCCCCTGCCCCTCCGGAAGTGGTTGAGCCGCCCAAGTTCGCGGTGATCGAGCTGGACGTCGCGGGCACCCATCGCGGGCGTGGCATCGGCCGGCGGCTTCTGGAGACACTGCTGGCCCAGCAGAGCGCCCCGTACGCGACGCTGCTGGCCGACCCCGACGCCCCGGCCCACGCCATGTACCAGAGGTGGGGGTGGCAGGTGGTGGGCCCCGTCCGGGCCGCGCCCGACGCCCGAACCTACGACGCGCTGGTGCTGGATCTCAACAGGTAAGGACCGAAACGCCGGCACGGGCCTGGCGCAACGAATATGCGCAACAAGCGGCTCGCAGGGTGGGGCTACTGTTAGATCATCAGGTATGGGATCTCCGGCTCTGTTGCTGATCTCGGGACGGTCGACCTTTAGGTCCGAAGCAGGATCCGCTTTCGGAGTAGATCGAAGTTAGCTCGCCCATAGCCCTGCCGCTTGATCAACTTCACTCGCGTGTTCTGTCCCTCGGCCTGGCCGGAGTTCCAGGGAAGCGACATGCCGGCGACGATGGCGTCCATGTCGTAGCGCAGGCCGTCAGCGAAGCGGTGCAGGTGAGGCAGGTCGTCGTGGTGAACCCCGTCGATCCAGCCGGGCAGTCGATCACCGCGTAGGTCACGCATCATGACCGCGAAGGCGCGGACATGACGCAAAGTGGCCTCCAGTTCGGGACAGGCTTCGCGGACCTGCTTGAGTTCGAGAGCATCGTCGGGCCGCAGATGATCAGGATGGCTCACGATCCACGCGGTGATCGTTCGGGGCTTGGGAACGGGCCTGGGCGGTGGCGGCGCGACGCTGCCCTTGCGCAGCAGGCGGATGTAGCGATCGACCGGGCTGGAGCTGCCTTGGTATCCCAGGGCCTGGATCTCGCGGAACAGCAGGCAGGCGTTGTGACACCCGCTGCTGTAACGGTCGTGGAGATACGGCTTGTAGGCGTCCAGCATCGTGGTGCGATGGGTAGCGGCGACCAGTAGTTCCTCCAGACTGGCGGCGCGGGCGTAGCGGCGGACGGTGTAATAGTCCAGGTTCAGGTCGCGGCTGATGCCCTTCAGCGAGCGGCCCCCGGCGCCCAACTCCTGTACTTCGGCGTACCGCGTGGTCATCCGGGCCACCAGGGCACGTTCGCGGCCGTTGACGTCCAGGTGGCCATCCGGCGGGTCGGGCGACTGGTCTTCCACGTCTTCGCCGCGCTGGCCGAGTTCATCCGCGAACTCATCGTCGTCGGCACCCGCGAGGGCCTGGCCGCGGCCAAGGCACGCGGCCGGGTCGGCGGCCGCCCCACCGTGGTCACCCCCGACCTGCTGCGCGCCGCCCGCGACATGCTGTCCAACCCCGAACACTCGGTGACCTCGATCGCCAAACTCCTCGGCGTGAGCCCGGGAACCCTCTACAACCACATCCCCAACCTGCGCGAGCTGCGCGCCGCCCGCCGCCCCGCCGAACTGCGAGCAGGCACCCGGTGATCCGCACCCCCTAGCGGGCCAAAGGCGGCGCCGCCCAGCTCGGGGCCGCGCTGCCGGGACAGCCCGGCCCGTTCGGCATCCGCCCGGAACCGACGCCGGAGCCCACCTCACAGGACACCGCCCAGGAGCCCCTGCCGCC
>NZ_JBEXGU010000315.1:0-4840 GCF_040607515.1 Streptosporangium sp. NPDC005286
CTTACATGAAACGTAGCCATCTGGATCACACCTCCAGTTCGTGATGGCTAGGGCTGGTCAACGCGGGGCTTCGAAGCGCATCGCTGCGCCTCAAGCCCCCTCCTTCAGGAGGGGGTCGTTGACGGCTTCGAGCGACGATCGCCGGGGCGAGAGTGAAGGGCGTGGTCGAGGAGGCCCAGGGGTGGGGAGCCGAGGTCGAACATCGCGGTGTGGAAGCGTTTAAGGCCGAAGTCGGGGCCCCAGGCGCTTCTGGCGCGGTCGCGGAGGTCGAGGATCTCCAGCTTGCCCCAGGTGTAGCGGCCGTAGGTGGGGTCGAAGGTGGCCCGCGCCGCCTCGGAGAGGGCCGCCGGGCCGGCGAGGTGGGTGTCGGCGGCGAAGCGGCGGGCCCCCTCCTCGACGGTCATCGCACCGGAGTGCACGCCGATCGCGCAGGCCAGCCGGGTCACCCTGATCAGCGCCTCCAGCCACACGCCGATCTCGAAGCGCGGGTCCTCCGGCGCGAAGCCCTCCTCGACGCAGAGCTCCTCGGCGTAGTGCGCCCAGCCCTCGGCGAAGGCCGTCGACATCAGCGTCCGCCGCACGTCGGAGCGGGCGCGGCGGAGCGCGCGGCCGTGCGAGAAGTGTCCGGGGGCGACCTCGTGCACATTGATCGCGGGGAGCGTGGTCTCGCTGAAGACCTCCAGCCACTCCTCGATGTCGCCCCGCGGCCACGAGGGGTCGGGCGGGGTGACGTGGTACCACGAGGGGCCGTCGGGCTCGCCGGGCGCCGACCAGCTGATCATGGCCATGCCCCACCGGCGCGACTCGGGCGCGATACCGACGAGGCACTCCCCGTCGTGGTAGGGCACCAGGTCCTTCTCCCTGGTGAAGGCGATGGCGCTCTCGGTGCCGATCCTGGCCGCCTCGATCACGCCCTCCGGGCCGGGGTGCTGCTTGACGAGCTCGCGCGCCACCTCCAGCGGCGGCCGATCCCCGAATCCCAGCGCCGCGCAGGACTCCGCCAGCCTGGCCATCAGCCGGTCGCGCTCGGCGTCGGCGCGCTCGGCCAGCCGTCCCAGGTCGACCGGGAGGCCGTCGCCGACGCCCATCAGCCGGGCGAGACCTTCGGCGCCGAGCGAGGCGTCCGGGTCGCCGGAGCGCGCGGCCTTCTCGACGTGCTCCACCAGCCGGGCGTGCGCCCTGAACGCCGCCTCGCGCACGCTCTCCTTCGCGTCGCGGGGCACCCCGGCGGCCAGGCCGCGTACCGCCCCGAGCAGCGCGGTCGCGACGGGGGCGCTGAGCAGGTCGAGCGAGGCGACCGCGTTGTCCACCGCCTCCGGCCAGCGGGCGAGGTGGGCCTGCTTGGCGGCGTTCCGCTCGGCCTCGGGGGCGTACTCGCGGTCGTAGGTGGCCAGGTCCAGGTTGCCCACGTGCTCCATGGGGCTGCGCCGGTGCAGCTCCAGCTCGGCGAACTGCACCCGCGCGGCCTCCTCGAAGATCTGCAGGTGCGCCGCGTCATAGGGATCCTCGGGCAGCGGCCCCTGACCGAGCGCGGCCAGCCCGGCGCGCACCCCCGCAGGCGACAGGTCCTGGATCAGGCCGTCGTACTCGTGCCGCCCGGCCATTTCCCGGACACCGGAGACATTGAGGTCGCACACCGCCCGGAGGCGGCCGTCGAGTTCGGTCATGGTCGCGACGCTATATCAGGACGGGTTCCAGGGGACCTGGCACGGCGTCCGCACCGGGATTCACCGGTTCACCCGTTCACCGGTTCACCGGTTCACCGGGGACCAGCCCTCCTGGATTCAGGGATTCTCCAGTTCGGCGATCCGGTCGAGCAGTGCCTCCAGCGTCTTGTCGTCCGTGGCCGGGGCCATGACGGTCACCCGCAGGTGGCGGACCCCGCCGATCTCCGCCGAGGTCAGCTGGAAGGCGCCGTCCGCCATCAGGCGCTCGCGGACGTCCGCCGGGTCGGCGGTGCCGTACCTGAAGCAGACGATGTTGCTCTCCGGCTCGTACGGGCACTCGAAGCCCGGCCGCTCGCGGGCCAGCTCCCAGAAGCGGTGCGCGGTGGCGTACTGCCGCGCGACGTGCTCGCCCAGGCCGCGCTCGCCCCGCCAGGCCAGGTTGAGGAAGATCTTCAGGCCCAGCTCGGCCTTGCTGCACTCCACGGTCCTGCCGATGAGGTCGAAGCCCTGCTCCCCGTAGAACAGGTAGCTGGCCCGCTGCTGGAAGGCCGCGTCCAGGTCGCCCTCACGCCGGGTCAGCACCGCGGCGGCCAGGCTGGAGGTACGCAGCATCTTGTGCGCGTCCCAGATCAGCGAGTCGGCGAGTTCGATCCCGTCGAGCAGGTGGCGGTGCTCGGCTGCCAGCAGCGCCGAGGCGCCGTGGGCGCCGTCCACGTGGAACCAGACACCGCTCTCCGCGCAGAACTCGCCGATCCCGCGCAGGTCGTCGTAGAGCCCGGTCCCGGTCGCGCAGGCGTTCGCCACCAGGGCCATCGGCCGCCGCCCGGCCTCACGTACCCGTGCCAGGGCATCCGGCAGGCGGGCGACGTCGACCCTGCCGAGCCCGTCCACGTCCAGCGGCATGACCGCGCGCTCCCCCAGCCCGAGGATCGCGGCCGCGCGGCTGAGCGAGTAGTGCGCCGCGGCGGGGGCGAGCAGGGCGAGGTCACCGGGGACGCCGTCGGTCCACGCGTCGGGGGCGACCGCCGCCCGCGCGGCCAGCAGCGCGGTGAGGTTGGCCAGCGAGCCGCCGTGGGTGAGGACCCCGCCGCCCGCCTCGCCGAACCCGACCTTGCCCAGCATCCAGCGCAGCACCTCGAACTCGACGGTCGCCGCCGAGGCGCCCATCTCGTAGACCGCCATCGGGTTGTTGGTCGCGCCGTGCACGAAGTCGGCGAGCGCGGCGGGGAAGTCGGGCGCGGCGATCTGATGTCCCAGGTAGGCCGGGTGGTGCATCCGGGTGCCCTCGGCGAGGTAGCCGCGCAGGAACTCCCCGTGGCTCTCCGCCGTCATCCCGCCCTCGCGGATCCACCGGGCGAGCCCGAGCCGCTCGGCCAGCTCGCCCGGTGGCCTGCGCCGGATGACCGGCGCCGCCCCCGCCTGGCTCTCCGCCACGTAGGCGGCCAGCTCATCGACGGTCACCCCGGCCGCGCGGACGAACTCCTCAACATTCCACATCACCAGAGCCTCCCGAGGATGCTCCGGTCTTTAGGACTCTGTTGCTTAGTTGCCGCCGGTCGACGTCTGGTGTCGTTATCCAGTGCCAGGCAGGTCGCGGAGATCGAAAACGAATTGGGCAACGGAGTCCTTTATGCCTGGGAGGAATCGGGAGCGGGAGAGCCGCCAAGGCCCGAGCATGCCCTGACCGGTCGGTCATGTCGATCGGCTTCTTTCTGGGTCGTGTAGCCGTAGCCGTCCGCGCGCTGAAGATGACGGACATGCCGGTGGTTGATCCCGGAGACGCGACCGTACCGGGTGGTGATGTCGAACGAGCCACAGGAGCGGACCAGGACTCGCCCGACGTGGACCCCGGCCTTCTTGCCTGCCGGGACGTTCGCCCGGACCAGGTCGCCGGTCTGGAAGCCGTGATGCAGTTTGCTCCGTGGCCTGACAATACGGGGAAACCCGTACCGGTCGGGGATGGTGCGGGCGTAGCTGCCGCGACCGGCCGCCTTGGCCACGAGCGCGGTGGACGGCCAGATGGTCACGGTGTCGAGGTGGCCGACGTGCAGCGCGTCCAATGTGTGGGACTTCGGTGCGCCGGTGCGGGAGCGGTTCCATGTGGTGCGCCCGCCGGAGGCGCCTGCCACGGGTAGGCCGGTGGCCTTCAGCGCCTGCCACAGTGCCCAGCGGGTGGTGTTGACGGCGGCGGCGTCGCGCAGCGGTGCTTTAGCCTGTTTGAGGATCTTCGTGAGGAGTTCGGGTCTGGTTTTCAGGAACTCCTCCACGAGGGTGGCGTTCTTGGTCTGGTTACACGGGATGCAGGCCAGGGTGAGGTTGCTGATCCGGTCGGAGCCGCCCCGGCTGCGGGGGTGGATGTGGTCGAGGTTGAGTGGTATGCCGCTCGCGTCGCAGTAGGCGCAGGTGCGCCCCCACTTGGCGAGCAGGTATTCGCGGACCTCGTACCCGGCGAGGGTGCCCTGCTGGTATTCCGCTCCTTCGAGCGGCTTGCCCGCCGAGAGGGTGTGGGTGTCGAAGGAGGCCTTTTCCACGTGTACGGCGGTGACGGGCGCCCACCGGGTCAGCCGCACCACCCAGGACATGGTGGTGTCGACACGGTGTCGCAGGGACGGCGCGAGCCACCCCTTCGGCTTGGTCCGGTTGAGGAACCGGGGCGCACGGTAGCGTAGGTTGCGTGAGCGCCTCCCTCGCCGGTACGCGGCCCGCGAGGTGAGCCTGTCGCGGATCAGCGCGCCCCGGTGGTCGAGCTGGATCGCATACCGTCCGGCCCGGCTCCCGGCCTGGTCGGTGAACACGGCCAGACCGGTGTGCCTGGAGCCGGGGTCGATACCGACCTGCACGCCTGCCACAACGGAGCCGGCCACCGACCGGTCTTTGAGACGGATGACGAACGGGGTGTGACGCACCACCACCGCCCGCCCGACCGCCAGCAGGCGACGGGCGCGGGCAGGGTGACAGGGGTCGAGCGGGTGGCCGCGGGCGTCCAGGACGAACACGGCGGGGTGAACCTCACGGTTCGCTCCCTCGGACACCGAAGCGTCCTCGGGGTGACGCCGAACGGACCGGGTGCCGGTCGGTTCGATCTCCCCTCGCCCAGGTTGAACACCAGGTACCGCCTGGCGGCGGTGTCCGTGAGCCGTTTCGTGCCCACCCTCGGGCGTGTCTGCTCCCAC
>NZ_JBEXGU010000316.1:0-4793 GCF_040607515.1 Streptosporangium sp. NPDC005286
CGGTCGCTGCCTGGCTGGGGGCCGGCTGTGCGTGCGTTGCGTGAGCGTCGGCCGTCTGGTTCGGGGGTAGGGGCGTATGGGCCTGGTGGCCGTTGGCGGCGGGCGGCGTTCCGGTGGAGCCCACCGCGGTGCCGGCCCCGAGGGCTCCACCGAAGATCACGGCGAGTCCGAGGGCGTAGGCGCCGAGCTTGGCGGGTGTGTTCATGAGGGGGTCACCACTTCGTATCCGGCTTCCTCGACGGCGGCCGTGATCGCGGCGTCGTCGATGGGGCCGTCGCTGTCCACGGTGACCAGGCCGGTGGCCAGGTCCACGGTGACGCCGGTGACGCCGGCGACCTCGGTGACTTCTTCGGTGACCGAGCTGACGCAGTGGCCGCAGGTCATGCCCTTGACGGTGTAGGTGCTGGTGGTGGCCATGACGGCCCTCCTCTTCATGCGTGGATCCGTGTGCTGGTCAGGATGGTTGTGGGTGGATCTATGGGTGGGTCAGGAGCGGACAAGGCGGGCGATGGCGTCGGAGGCTTCCTTGATCTTGGCTTCGGCCTCGGGCCCGCCCTTGGCGGTGGCCTCGGCCACGCAGTGCGCCAGGTGCTCTTCCAGCAGGGAAAGGGCGAAGGACTGCAGGGCCCGGTTGGCCGCGGAGACCTGGGTGAGGATGTCGATGCAGTACTTGTCTTCCTCGACCATCCGCTGCAGCCCGCGCGCCTGGCCTTCGATCCGGCGCAGCCGCCGCAGGTGGTCCTGCTTGTTGTCGGCGTATCCGTGCATCTGTCCCCCTACGTTCGGCTTCACATCTCCTCTAACACCATACCCCCCTATGGTATTCCGAGCGGTCGGTGAATCGGTGAATCGGATGCGCCGCAGGGAGAGCGGAAGGGGGCGTGCCGGGGCACGCCCCCGAACCGTGTCAGGCGCGCGCCGCTTCCCGCTGCGTGCCGGCGTCGGTGGGCGTCGGCTTGGCCTTGCGCATGAGCAGCAGGGTGAGCACGGCCCCTAGGGTGGCCACGGCTCCGGCGCCGACGAAGGCGGCCTGGAAGCCGTCGGTGAGCCTGGGCAGATTCCCCAGCTCAGCGGCGCCCTGGGAGGTGGCGATCGCGGTCATGACGGCCAGGCCCAGAGCCGAGCCGACCTGGTAGGTGGTGTTGACGATGCCGGAGGCCAGTCCGCTCTCCTGCGGCCGCACCCCGGACATGGCCGACATCATCGCCGGAATGTAGGCCAGGGACATGCCGACCGCGGCGATCAGCGAGGCGGGCAGCACGTCGGAGACGAATGCCCCGTCCGGACGGACCAGGGACAGGCCCGCCACCCCGGCGGCAAGGATGAGCAGGCCACCGGCGATGAGCGGCTTGGCACCGAACCGGCCGAGCAGTCGGGCGGTGATGCCGATCATGAAGATCATGATGGCGATGGTCATCGGCAGTAGCGCCGCGCCGCTGGCGAAGGCACCGTAGCCGAGAACCTGCTGCAGGTAGAGGTTGAGGAAGTACCACATCGGGATCCAGGCGGCGCCGAGCAGCGCCATTGCCAGGTTCGCGGTGGCCAGGCCCGGGGTGCGCCAGATGCCCAGCGGCATGAGGGGCTCGCGCACCGTGCGCTGGATCACCAGGAACACGATCAGCAGCGCGAGTGCTCCGGCCAGCTCCAGCAGCGTCGCAGCCGAGCTCCAGCCCTGCTCGGGAGCGCGCACGATGGCGTAGACGGCCAGGGCGATGCCCGCGGTGACTGCGATGGCGCCCAGCACGTCGACCGAACCGCGCTTGCCCTGGACAGCAGGCAGTAGAGCCGGGACCGCGGCCAGAGTGGCCAGGCCGATCGGCACGTAAACAATGAAGACCCACGGCCAGCTCAGATACTCGGTGATGACGCCGCCGAGGAACACGCCGGCGGTGCCGCCGGCCGGGGCGGCGGCACCGTACAGGGCCATGGCCTTGCCCAGCTCGCGCGGGTTGTGTCCGAAGAGCATCATGAGCAGGGTCATCGAGGCCGGGGCGATGAGCGCGCCGCCGACCCCTTGGACGCCGCGGCCGAGAATCTCCACCCAGGCGTTACCCGCTGCCGCGGCGACGATGGAGCCGGCGATCAGGATGATCCAGCCGGTGGTGAAGACCTTGCGGGCGCCGAACAGGTCCGACAGACGGCCGCCGAGCAGCAGCAGGCCGCCGAAGGCGATGACGTAGGCGTTGAAGACCCACTGCAGGCTGCCCTGGGAGAAGCCGAGGTCGCGCTGCATGTCGGGCAGGGCGACACCGATGATGGAGGTGTCCATGATGACCATGAACTGCGCGGCGGCGAGCACGATGAGTGCTTGCCACCTGCGTGGATTGACGGCGTTCATGCCGCACTCCTGATTCCGCACATCCCCGCCGGGTGGCAGGATGTGTCGTAGGGGGTTGGGTGTGATTCGACTCGGACCGGCCCCGCAGGTGGGCGTGCACGCCAATGCACGCCCACCATTTGTCTGTTCAGGCGACGTTCCTCTAGGAAGCGCTGACAGGCGAGGTCTCGACCAGGGCGTAACCTGCCTGCTCCACCGCCGCGCGGATCTCCTCGTCAGAGAAGCCGGCTCCGCTGACGGTGACCGCGCCGCCGGCCAGGTCGACCTGGACGCCGGTGACGCCGCCGACCTTGCCTATCTCAGCGGAGACTGAGGAGACGCAGTGCCCGCAGGTCATCCCGCTGACCTGGTAGGCGGTTCCGCCGCTGGTCTCCACCTGCGCGGAGGTGGAGATCGCGGTGCCGCACGCACATGCCGTGCACATGAGGTTCTCCTCTCGCATGTACCCCGGTGGGGTACCTCGATGTGTGACCTTAACATACCCCCTAGGGGTTCAATTCCCGTAGAGGAATCCGATTTCACGGATGAGGTGGATTACGGCGAACCACCCCAGATGGTCCGGACGTGCACAGCGCTGTGATCACCAAGTCTGCGGAGGGGGTGCTCTACGGCCCAGACATTGCCGGGAGCGGGGCACCCGGGCTGCCCGCCAGGCGCAGGGAGCGGCTGCCCGTGCTGGGACTCGTGAGGCACCTGCCGCAGTGCGCCGTCCCCCTCAGCCGGTGGGCACGCGACTGCTGCTGGTGAAAGCCTCCGGCAAGGCCTTCGGCGCCGCGTTCCTGCAGATGGTGGCCGCCCACCATCGGGGCACGGCCGCGATGGCCGAAACCAAGAAGACCACCGGCTCCTACGCTCCTGCCAAGGACCCGTGCGGGGCTGAGATCATCACCGCCTCGCAGAGCGAGGAGATCGACCAGATGAACGCCCCGCTCGGCACTAAGTAACCCCCTGTCCTGGCCCGGTGCCGGGGCCGCGTCGTTCGCGCGTCCCCGGTGTCCCGGCAGTGCTCTCTCTTGGCAATTGATACCCCCTATGGGTATATTTCCGGTTGGGCGTCATCAGGCGGGCCCGCAATCGAAAGGGATATGACAGGCCATGGACCACTCAACCCACGACCACAGCACGCACAGCCCCACCGGAAACGGCCACGCCGGACACGCGGGCGCGCACGGCGGCTCCTCCTGGCGCACCGCCGCCCAGGCGACACTGCACTGCCTGACCGGCTGCGCCATCGGCGAGGTCCTCGGAATGATCATCGGGACCGCGGTGGGACTGCACGCGGGCGCCACCGTCGCGCTGTCGATCACGCTCGCCTTCGTCTTCGGCTACGCCCTCACCATGCGCGGCGTCCTCAAGGCGGGCCTGGACATGCGCCAGGCGCTGAAGGTCGCCCTGGCCGCCGACACCGTCTCCATCGCGGTCATGGAGATCATCGACAACACCGTGATGCTCACCGTGCCTGGCGCCATGGACGCCGGTCTGGCCAGTGTCCTGTTCTGGGCGGCCCTGGCCTTCTCCCTGGCGCTGGCCTTCGTGCTGACCGTGCCGGTCAACCGCTGGCTGATCGCCAAGGGCCGAGGACACGCCGTCGTCCACGCCTACCACCACTGACGTATCAGGTCCGCGGCGTGACCTTAGCCTTGATCAGGCTGGGGTCAGAACACGTTAGCCATAGTGCGCCGGCTCACGGCCCGGTCCCAGAGTGACGCAGTAGGCGGCCAGATGTCGCCAGAGAATGCCACCTCATGAGTGACGAGTAACGGTCGTCTGCCGTCACACTTGATCGTTTAGCGCTTCGCGACGACAATAACCCGTGACGTAAATCAATGACGCGCATACTGACCATGAAATCTCGGCGTGACGGTGTGCTCGGAGCCGATTCCAGTGCGCTGTTCGCGCAGGTGTAGAGCTGAAGGTATGAGATACGCGGACAGAAGCGGGGGCTCGTCCGCCCAGGCTCGATCGCAGCGTGAGGAGCTGCGGTTTCGGGCGGCGGACATGTTCGCCGGGGGAATCGGTGCACCGCGGGTGGCCCAGCTGCTGGGCATCACCCGCACGTCTGTGCCGCGACGCGGGCGTTTCGGCATCCGGCCGGCGACGTTGCGCAAATGGGAGCGGGCCAGGCTGATCGTGCCCCGGCTACCACGTCCTACACCTCCGCCGACGTGCGCGACGTGCTGCCGGCCCACCAGCTGCGGCGGGGCGGGCACGGGCTGGAGCAGCTCGCGCGGGTGCTGGAGCGGGTGCGGGTGCGGGTGGCGGGCGGACCGGAGCCGCTGCAGGCGACGCTGGGGGAGTGGCGCGACCGGCTGACGGTGCGGGGCCCGGCGATGCCGGCGGGCGCGGCCGCGCTCGACACCTCTATCTGGGGACGCCATAGCGCCTGACGGCGAGTCAGTGGAACGCCGGCGCCGCCATGTCGTGGGATTCGCCGACCGCGGTGGTGGGCCGCCAC
>NZ_JBEXGU010000317.1:0-4744 GCF_040607515.1 Streptosporangium sp. NPDC005286
TCGACACCGCCGGGAAAACGCAGCACACAGATCGCGTCATGATGAACGTGTCGAGGACGAACGACCGGCTTCCGGGTGCCGCTCGACTACAGCTGGCCGATGGGGTGGCGTTGCTGCACCCCCAAGAGCAGGTGTTCGAAGCGATGGTGGACGGCTGGCGCAATCAGCAGCTGGCCAGAAATCTCGCCCTCTCGACGATCGACAAACGGACCGGCCGCCTTCGCACCTTTCTCCGGCATGCCGAGGCATTCCCGTGGCAGTGGACGGCCCAGCACGCCGACGAATGGTTCGGTGACCTGCGCTCGGTGCACGGCTGCGCGCACTCGACACTGCGCTCCTACCAGGACGCGCTGCGTTCCTTCTGCCAGTACGTCATCGATCCGGCCTACGGCTGGGCAGAGGTCTGCCAGGAGCGCTTCGGCACGCATCCGATCCAGATCGTGCACGAAGGCAACTCCGCGGTCCATGTCCAAGAAGTCGAGTCCCGGCCCGAGAAGCGGGCCTTCACCATCGATGAGCTGCAGGACTTCTTCGACTACGCCGACGAGCAGGTGACCAAGGCCCGCGACCGGGGCCGCAAGGGCTGGCTGCCGGCCTTCCGGGACGCCACCTTGTTCAAGGTCGCCTACAGCTACGGCCTGCGGCGCAACGAGACCCGGATGCTGGACGTCGCCGATCTCGGCCGCAATCCACACGGACCCGAGTTCGGCGACTATGGCCTGCTCCACGTCCGCTATGGCAAGGCCAAGAAGGGGTCGCCGCCCAAACGGCGCAGCGTGGTGACGGTCTGGACCTGGACCGCAGAGATTTTGGAGGAGTGGATCACCGAGTTCAGGCCTTTGCTGGCGGCCCCCGGCACGACAGCTTTGTGGCCGTCCGAACGCGGCAGCCGGATCGGGCTGCAACGGATCAACTCCCGCTTCGCCGCCTACCGCGATGCCCTTGGCCTGGATCCTGGCCTGGACTTCCATGGGTTGCGCCGTTCCTATGTCACCCACCTCATCGAGGCGGGCCGCGATCCGATGTTCGTCCAGTTCCAGTGCGGTCACGAGCACGCCAGCACCACGTCTCTCTACACCTGCGTCTCCTCCGACTTCCGCACCCGCACCCTGCGCCGAGCCTTGGATGAGACCCTGGCTGCCGCTCTCGAACCGCCCAGAAGGAAGACACGATGAAACGCCAGGTCAGCTACCAATGGCGGCTGCGCGAGGTCATGGCAGCCCACGGCATGTTCACCATCAGCGATCTCGTCCCACTGCTGGTCGAGCGCGGCATCGACCTGTCGGTCTCCCAGGTTCACAGGCTGGCCACCGGCGTCCCGGAGCGCCTCTCACTTCCCGTTCTCGCCGCGCTCTGCGACATCTTCACCTGCACCCCGACCGACTTGATCGCCACCAAAGCCGAGAACGCCATCGTCCGCAAGACCGCGACCGACGATGGGCCGGTCAACCTCAACGCCCGGCGGCCCAAGCGCGCCCGCCTCCGGCCCGAGGAGTGAGCAGACCTGGCCTGACCTGCGACATCTGCGGGAAGGAAGGGCGCAGATATCGGCGTGGTCTCTGCGGCCAGTGCGCCTTGACCCAAGACCTGGAAGCCGTCCTGAACAGCGGAGACGGCAGTATCCGGGCCGAACTGCTGCCCTTCTTCGACGGCTTTCGCGCGATGGGCAACCCGCGAGCGGGCATCCAGTGGATCCGCCATTCCCATGTTCATCAGATGCTCCACACCCTGGCCGACCCGGCCACACCCCTCACACACGAGACGCTCGACGAGATGTCTCCCTGGCGTTCGGTCGCCTACCTGCGTGACTTTCTGATGCTGCACGGCGTCCTCCCGCCCGCAGACCGGCACCTGATGCTGTTCCAGCGGTGGCTGCGCGACACCCTCAAACAGATCACCGAACCCGATCGCCGGCAGCTGGTGGCCAGATTCGCCACCTGGCACTGCCTCCACCGGCTCCGGCAGTTCGCCGAAAAGAAACCGATCACCGAGAAGCAAACCCAGCAGGCCCGAGGCGAGATCCTGCAGGCCATTGCGTTCCTGAGCTGGCTGGACCAGCACGGCCGCGCCCTCGCCACCTGCGGCCAGAGCGACATCGACGGCTGGTATGCGGGCGCCTACACCGCCCGACGCCTCACCCACGCCTTTCTCAGGTGGGCCATGCGGACCAAGCTCCTGCCCCGGCTGGCACTCCCGCACCACCCCACCACCAACCCCGCGCCCATCAGCCAGCAGCAGCGCCTGGCCGCTCTGCGCCGTCTCCTCAACGACGAACAGATCCCCCTTCTCATCCGGACCGCCGCCGTCATGGTGCTGCTCTATGCCCAGCCTCTGACTCGGATCCTGCGCCTGACGATCGACGATGTCCTCCATCACGACGGCCAGGTCAGCCTCCGCCTCGGGGATCCACCCACACCCGTCCCAGAGCCCTTCGCCACCCTGCTACTGCACCACCTCGACCAGCGCCTTAACCTGACGACCGCAACCAATCAGAACTCCCGCTGGCTCTTCCCGGGCCGCCGCGGCGGCCAGCCCATGACCACCGACGCCATCGAACGACGACTGCGAACCCACCAGATTGCCATCCTCAATAGCCGGGCCGCCGCACTGCGGCACCTGGTTCTTCAGGCACCGGCACCGGTCATCGCCCGGATGCTCGGCTACACCGACCAGCAGACCAGCCGCATCGCTACTGCCGCCGGCAGCCCCTGGAGCCGCTACGCCCCAGGCGACGACCACTCCCCGTGACGACCACGAGCTCAACCACAGCCGAATAGGCGACAGTTGATTACGCGAGGTCGCCAGAGTGGCACCCGTTCCTCACCCTCCCGGCTCGTCCCCCGACAGCCCTTCGGCCGGTGCGCGGCCGACTGTCCGATCCGGAGCGGACGAGCGCAGCGAGGACGGGCCGGACTGGACCGGCGGCAAGCAGCGGCCACGCTTCGGGCCAGGGGGCGAGACACATCACCACAGGTCAGCAGCAACTTCGTTGAAAATTTCTTCATTGCTACCGGGACCCCTTCCGAAAAGATCGTGTTTTTGGAAGCGGAGATGGCCACGACCTCCGAGAACACGCACGACTGAGAGGCGAAACCCCAGCTCGGCACTTCCGAGAGCAGGAGCGCACCGCTAGTTGGTGGCTGGGAGCACGTTCGGGAGGAGGTCGTAGTCCACCTTCAGGTGCAGCGGCGGATGGTCGGGGTGTTCCACGACCAGTGAGGCTCGCTCGCCGGTGAGGCCGATGTGAGCGAAGCACAGTCCGGCCTCGGCGTTGAACCGCTGAATGGCCTGTACCTGCGCGAGCAGCCCGCATGCCTGGTGGACCTGGCCGCTGTCACCGACACGCATGTCACCCTCCGCTGAGGGGCTGAGATCATTCCGGACAGCGGAATCCGCGGCTGCGAACTACGCAACCGGCTGAAGCGCTGTGTACTCGTCGAGGACTTCGAACGGCGCCCGGTAACCAACAGATGAATGAAGTCGGCGCCGATTGCAGAAGCCCTCGATATAACGAATCACGGCTCGGCGGACCTTCGCCCGGCTGGCGAAAACGTACCGTTTCAGCCACTCGTTCTTCAATGTTGAAAAGAACGATTTGGCCATGGCCTTATCGTAACATATGCCGGTACGGCCAACGGACCTCCGAATATCCAGCCTCTTCAGCACGGCGCCAAATTCATCGGACGTGTAGTTCTTGGGTTCAAGGAGTCGTTGCAACACTGCCTGCCAGCAAGCATAGGTGCTCGTTGAACCCAAGAACGGCGGATTCAACCGGTCGACCCTCTATCGGAGTGGAAGATCGTGTCCTTTTCAATGGTGAAGGTCTGTACCGCGTTCTCGATCGCCTCGGTGATCAACTCGGTGCGGTAGTGATCGGCCATCGCCCAGCCCACCACGGCCTTGCTGCAGCAGTCGATCACCGTGGCCAGGTGGCAAAACCCCTCCCAGGTCGGGATATACGTGATGTCGCCCACCAGCTTGACACCGGGCCGGACGGCGGTGAGATCGCGTCTGACCAGGTCGGGGATGCCCCGGAAGGCGCCCTGCTCGGTGAGCTTCGGCGTGAAGGGCCGCACCTGCGCCGGCAGCAGGCCCAGCTCGCGCATCAGCACCCGCACCAGCTCAGCCGAACAGCGCTCACCGCGGCGCAGCAACTCGGCGTGGACGCGCCGGTAGCCGTACACCTCCTCGTGCTCGTAGAAGATGCCCGCGATCAGGTCCTGGAGCAGGTCGCGGCGCTGCGCGGTCGCCGAGGCGGGCCGGTCGCGCCACTCGTAATACCCAGAGCGGGACACCTCCAGCCAGTCGCACATTTTCACAATCTTATGGTTGGCCTTCTCCGCGTCGATCAACTCGAACTTCGCGGTCACCGATTGTTCTCGGCCGCGAAGAAGGCCGCGGCTTTTTTCAGAAAGGAAAGCTTCTCGCGGAGTTCGGAGTTTTCTCGCTCGAGTTCGCGCAGCCGGGCGCGCTCGGGGCCGCTGAGGGAGTGTGGTTCTTCTTCCGCGCGCGTTCACTTGTAGGTGTTCACCCAATTGCCGAGCGTGGTGTCGTGGACGCCGAACTCTCTGGCGACCTCGGCGATCGTATGGGGGCCGTCGAGGACCATGCGCACAGCCTCGTCCTTGAACTCCTGGCTGAACCTACGCCTGGAACCTTTCGACATGTTTCTATCTCCTTCGGACTGTTACCACCCTAGCGGGCGGTCTATCCGTAATCTCTGGAGCACCTCAGTTCAGCCGCC
>NZ_JBEXGU010000318.1:0-4741 GCF_040607515.1 Streptosporangium sp. NPDC005286
CCCAGGTGTCGAAGAACAACAGCGTGCCCTCGGCGGGCAGATCGATGTCCGACTCGTACGCCGCGAGCGCCACACAGTCCAGTTCGGCGAGAAACTGCATCGCGGAACCACCATCGGTGCGCGCCCACCGACCCTGGTGAGAGGAGGCGCCACCGGGAAACCCCAGCAGGCTCGAACACTCCCACCTCGCTCACCGGTCCCGAACCGGCCCCACGCACTGCGGGCCGTCCGGTCCTGGTTGACTCCCGCGATCGCGCTCGCGCGCTGGTGGCGGTCCTGGTCACAAGCGGTCCCGCCCGCTGAACTGCAGCAACTGCTCGACGCGGTCGGTGCAGGTCATGGCCTGCACCTCTATCTCCCACCTTGATCCAACGAACTACCGTAGTGCTCCGTTCCTCAGCGGAGGTTGCGAACGCGCTGCAGGGAAACCGAGATTGTCGGCCCGCCTTCCTGATGCCAGGACCGAGGTGGATCTGTACTTCCGGTGAGGAACGTCGCAGTAGCCACACCTCAATGCATCATGTTCCACCCCATTGGGGCACTTCAGACAGGGTCCAAGCGCTGCGAAAACCCATCAAGTCGCCCTCTCAGAGATCAGGTGTCCACCAAACCGGGTCAACTCCAGTCCCTCCAGAAGAGCCGCACCCAATTCGGCCGCCGACACGGCAGGCCGTTGGCGGATCCCCGGTCGCCCTGCACTCGTTGCGAGCGGTGCCGTGGCGCCGCACCCTTTTGCCGTGACGAGTCACGACTTTCGTCGGCCTAGGGCAAAAGAGTATGGGCAAGTTGCAGATCTTGCTTTATATTACGGCGCAGAGCAGCGTTATTTCCTCCGTGTTACAGCGAATGAGACCCGGCATCCGCCGTTCGATCGGCCATATCGGCGGTGCCGTAACCCCCCACGCCGCGCTGAACGCGGCGCCCTCACCGAGATGGGACTGGCCATGCGGAAATTACCCCTGCTATCCGTCTTACTGCTCACCGCACTCTCATGGCTCGTCGTACCCGCTCAAGCGCGCGCGGCGGTGCCGCCGCAGGAGCCGGGCATCACCCTGCGCACCTACGACGTCCAAGTCGAACTGTCCAAGCTCTGCACGCTCAAGCCCGGTCAGACACCCAACGTGGACAAGCTGATGCCCACGATCGACTGGACCTCCGACGCCGACTTCGGCCTGGCCGACATGTTCGTCACCGAGGTCATCGGCAACATCTCCATCGCCGCCGCAGGCACGTACGAGTTCCGGCTCACCAGCGACGACGGCTCCCGGCTGCGCATCGACGACACCGTCGTGATCACCAACGACGGGCGGCACGGGCCGATCGCCGTGGACGGCACGATCACCCTGACCACCGGCTACCACGCGTTGCGCGTCGACCACTTCGAGCACCTGTACGGCCAGCAGCTCAAGCTGGAGTGGAAACCACCCGGATCCTCGGCGTTCACCCTCGTGCCGAACTCGGTGCTGAGCACGGACGCGGACGTGGTGCGGGTCACCGCCCCCGGGCGCAAGGAGTGCGAGAGCGGCGCCGACTCTCCGGGCGACGGGCTGCCGCTGGAGTCGGTACACCCTGACTTCACGCTCACCGACCTGCGACCGAACGGTTTCCAGCCGCAGGTGACCGCGATGGACTGGCTGCCCGACGGCCGGTTGGCGGTCGCCACGTGGGGTGGCTCGGAAACCAAGCTCGGCGAGGTCTACCTGCTCGACAACGTCACAGGCAAGACCTCACCCGCGCAGGTGACCACCAAGAAGATCGCCGGCGGGCTTCAGGAGCCCATGGGCATCAAGTACGTGGACGGCAAGCTCTACGTGTCGGAGAAGTCCCGGCTGGTGGAGCTGAACGACACCAACGGCGACGAGGTCGCCGACAACCTCAGGACCGTGGCGAGCTGGCCGTTCGGCGGCAATTTCCACGAGTTCGCGTTCGGGCTTCTCTACCGTGGCGGCCACTTCTACATCAACCTCTCCGTCGCCATCAACTACGGCGGCGCCACCACCGACCCGCAGCCGGCGCGGAACAGGGGCACGACCATCAAGGTCAACAAGGCCACCGGCGAGGTCGAGTACATCGCTGGCGGTCTGCGCACGCCCAACGGGCTCGGCTGGGGGCCGGAGGGTGACCTGTTCGTCATGGACAACCAGGGCGGCTGGCTGCCCGCCTCGAAACTGGTGCACATCAAGAAGGACCGGTTCTTCAACCACTACACCAACCCTGACGGCCCGTTCGATGACAACCTGGTGAGCGCGCCCGTGCTCTGGCTGCCGCACAACGAGATCGCCAATTCCCCCAGCACGCCGCTGGTCATGAGGGGGGGCAGGTTCGCGGGGCAGATGTTGTTCGGCGACGTCACCTACGGCGGGATCCAGCGCGGCTACCTCGAGAAGGTCAACGGCGAGTACCAAGGCGCGGTCTTCCGCTTCACTCAGGGCCTCGAGGCAGGGGTCAACCGGATCAGCCTGGGGCCCGACGGCGCCATCTACGCCGGAGGTCTCGGCGCCGGCGGAAACTGGGGCCAGCCGGGCAAGCTCACCTACGGACTGCAGAAGCTGACCCCCGGCGACGACAAGGCTTTCGACATCCTGAAGATGCGCGCGATCGAGGGCGGCTTCGAGCTGGAGTACACTCAGCCGCTGTCGGCCGAGACCGCCACGTCGCTGGCGGCCAAGTATCAGGCCACCCAGTGGCGGTACGCCGCGGCCTCCACCTACGGTGGCCCCAAGGTGGACGAGGAGCCGCTGACCGTCACCTCCGCGAAGCCGACCTCCGGCGGGAAGAAGGTCACGCTCAAGATCGCGGGTCTCAAGCCGGGGCGCGTGGTGCACCTGCGGTCGCCGCGTCCGTTCAGCTCGGCATCGGGGCAGCCACTGTGGAGCACCGAGGCCTGGTACACGCTTAACTCGATGATCGACGGCCCGACGACGGATACCATGTACGAGGCGGAGAGCGCTTCACACAGCGGCGGCGCGAAGCTGAACACCGACCATCTGAGCTACTCGGGAAGCGGCTTCGTCGACGGCTACTGGGCCGCGGGAGCGGCCACTCAGTTCGCCGTACGCGCAGCCGAGGCCGGCACGTACCACGTGGGCCTGCGCTACTCCAACGGCCCGCACCCCGCACCCGGCACCAAATCTCTGAGCGTGTACGTCAACGGGACCAAGGTCAGGCAGGTGCCGCTGCCCACTACGGAAACGTGGGACCTGTGGGCCACCCGGGTCGAACCGCTCGCGTTGAAGGCAGGCGCCAACATCATCGCCTACAAGTACGACAGCGGCGACACGGGCAACGTCAACCTGGACTCCATCACCGTGGCCGCGCGACCGGTACTCGAGGCGGAGAACGCCTTGCTGCGCGGTGGTGCGAAGGTGAGCACGAACCATCAGGGCTACACCGGCAAAGGCTTCGTCGACGGCTACACGGCCGCGGGCGCGAGCACGTCGTTCACCGTGCGGACGGACTCATCCGGCATGCACAACGTCGGGCTTCGCTACGCGGCCAACGCCGGCACGTCGGTGAGCGTGTACGTCAACGGCGACAAGGTCAGGCAGGTGCGGCTGGCCGGCACCGGCGGCTGGGACGCCTGGGCCGTCCAGACGGAGGCGCTCAACCTGAAGCGGGGTTCGAACAGGATCGCCTACACCTACGACTCCGGCGATATGGGACAGGTCAGCCTCGACCACATCACCGTGTCGAAGGCGCAGCGGATCACGCTGTTCGACGGGTCCAGTCTGGCGGCGTGGGAGAAACGGGCCGGCGGGTCGGCGACCTGGCCGATCGCGAACGGCTCCATGGAGTCCTACGGCGGCGACATCCGTACCCGGCAGACGTTCGGCGACTTCAAGCTCCACGTCGAGTGGTACGAGCCGGACTACCCGCCGGACGTGACCGGGCAGCAGCGCGGCAACAGCGGCGTCTACCTCCAGGAACGCTATGAGATTCAGGTCCTCGAGTCATACGGTGACACCACACCGGCCGCCAACGAGGCGGGCGCGATCTACTCCAAGCGCGCGCCCGACCGCAACATGGCCACCGCCCCAGGAACGTGGCAGACCTACGAGATCACCTTCCGCGCGGCCCGCTACACCAGCGCGGGAGTGAAGGTCGACAACGCGCGGGTCACGGTCGTCTGGAACGGCGTGGTGGTGCACAACGACGTGGCCATCGACGGCGGCACAGGCGACAACATCCCGGAGAGCGCGGCGTCGGGCGGGATCCGCCTCCAGGACCACGGCGACCCTGGCGAGAATCCCCGCTTCCGCAACGTGTGGATCGAACCCGTCTCCTGACCTCATCCGCCCGGCAGGCCGTCCCGCCCTCTGCGCGTGGCCGGCCTGCCGGGCCACGAGCGCGCCGCGATGCCATCGTCCTGGACGATCGGCAGATCGGACAGCGGATACGCTTGCCGACGGCGCGCCCCACCGCCTTGCCCGCCCCCGACGATGCCGACCATGCGTTCGCGATACAGCACGGCTGTCCGGATGTCGGGAGCGGCGACGTCGCCGGCGCCGATATCCAGATCGACCGAACCGTCGCGGAGAGCCTCAATGCTCTCACTACCCTCCGTGACGAAACGCAGAGTCACGCCCGGGGCGACCGCGGCCGTGGCTTCGACCGCCGCCGACGCCAGGGTCGCGGCCACGCCGTCGTTGATGCGGATCGTGAAGGTGCGCCTGAGGTCGGCGATCGTGACCTCGCGGTCAGCGCTGATCAGCGCGGTTGAGAGCAGACGCCACCAAGAGCG
>NZ_JBEXGU010000319.1:0-4457 GCF_040607515.1 Streptosporangium sp. NPDC005286
GCCTGCAACTCCACCGCACCCGGAGCCTCCAGACCCCGGCGACTGGTCAGCAGCAGATGCCGCACACCCCGCTCGGCCACCACATGCCGCGCGAATTGGGCACCCAGACCACCGGTACCACCAGTGATCAACACCGTGCCCTCCGGGTCCCAGACCAGGCCCACCGTGTCGCCGACATCAGATCCTGGCGCCACCCGCGCCATCCGCGGAACCCGCAGCTCACCCTCGCGTACCGCCGCCTGCGGCTCACCTGAGGCCGGCACCCCGAGCAGGGCCGACAGCGAGGACTCCTGATCATCCACGTCGACCAGCACGAACCGGCCCGGGTTCTCCGACTGGGCACTGCGGACAAGGCCCCACGCCCCAGCGGCTGGAAGATCAGCCACCACCTCACCATCATCGGTCGCGACCGCGCCCCGGGTGACGAACACCAAGCGCGAATCGGCGTACCGCTCATCCGCCAGCCACCGCTGCAGCAGATCCAGCACGTGGGCGGTCAGCGCATGCGCCGACTCCACCACCTTGGCCGCCGGATCGGAGACCACCTCCGTCACCACCACTGCCGGGACCGGACCTGCCTCGACCAATGACGACAAATCCACATGCACCGGCACCAAGTGCCCGCCAGGCTCCGCGGCCAGATCGCCGGCTCCCCGCAACGCGGGGGCAAGACCCAGGGCGTCCAAGCCGAGCACCGCCACCGGCACCTGGTCGGCCTGCGGCAGGCCGCCCGCGGCAGGCCACTCCACCCGGAACAGCGCGTCCCACCCGGCCCCACGAGGGCCGGAGCCGGCCAAGTGCTCGGCGGCCATCGGCCGCAGCACCACCGACCGGGCCGACACCACCGGCTCCCCGGCCGCATCCACCGCGCTCAGCGACAACGCATCGCCGCCCGTCCTGGCCAGCCGCACCCGCAGCACCGACGCCCCACCCGCGTGCAGGCACACCCCACCCCAGGACTGTGGCAACCGGCCGCCCGCGGCATCGTCCAGCCCGGCGAATGGCACCACGTGCAGCGCCGCGTCCAGCAGCGCCGGGTGCAACCCGAACAGAGCCGCATCACCGGCCTGCTCCGGCAAACTCAGCTCGGCGAACACCTCGTCATCACGCCGCCAGGCCGCCCGCAACCCCTGGAACGCCGGGCCGTACCCCAAGCCCTCCTCCGCCAGCTCCTCATACAGCCCGTCCAGCTCGATCGCAGCCGCGCCGGCCGGCGGCCACACTGCCACATCGAACGGCTCGGCAGGCGAAGCACCCGTGGTGAGAGCGCCGGTCGCGTGCCGCACCCACGGCACGTCATCGGCCGCATACGCCGAACGCGCGTACACACTCACCGTCCGGCGGTCCGACCCCTGAGAGGCGCCCACCCACACCTGCACAGCGGCCGCCTCACCCTCACTCAGCAGCAGCGGCACATCCAGTGTCAGATCCTCCACCAGCTCACAGCCGACCTGGTCACCTGCCCGCACGGCCAGCTCCACGAACGCGGTGCCCGGCACCACCACCGAGCCCGCCACCACGTAATCGGCCAGCCACGGCTGCGCACTCACCGACAAGCGACCCGTCAGCACCACCCCGTCGGAGTCGGCCCGCGGCATCGCCGCGCCCAGCAGCGGATGCCTCGTCGCGGTCAGGCCCAGAACGCGGGCATCACCGCTCTGCCTGGCGTTCGGCCAGAACCACTGGTGCTGGAAAGCGTAGGTCGGCAGATCGACCCGGCGCCCGCCCGGCAGCACCGCCAGCCAGTCGACCGGCACCCCGTGCACATGCAGCTCGGCCAGCGCCGTCATGGATGCCGTCTGCTCGTCGCGGTCCTTACGCAATATCGGCACCAGCACCGCGTCCGACTCGTGCACATCCGCATCGGCGGCCATGGCGGTCAGCACACCATCGGGGCCCAGCTCCAGATACGCCCGCACGCCCCGCGCGTGCAGCGTGCGGATGCCGTCGGCGAAGCGGACCGCGCCGCGGACCTGCTCCACCCAGTAGTCCGGCGAGCACAGCTGCTCGGCCGTGGCCGCCTGCCCGGTAAGGGTGGACACAATCGGAACCCGCGGCGCACCGTAGGTCAACGTCCGGGCCAGGGCACGGAAGTCCTCCAGCATCGGGTCCATCAACGGCGAGTGGAACGCGTGCGACACCCGCAACCGCCGGGTCTTGACCCCACGCTCCTCCAGCGCGGCGGCCATCTCCAGCACCGCCTCCTCGGTGCCTGAGATCACCATCGAGGCCGGACCGTTGACCGCCGCAATCGACACCTCCTTCTCACGCCCGGCCAGCAGCTCGGCGACCTCCTCCTCCGACGCTGCCACCGCCACCATCGCCCCGCCTACAGGGAGCGCCTGCATCAACCGCGCCCGCGCCGCCACCAACGCACACGCGTCGGCCAGCGACAGCACCCCGGCCACATGGGCCGCGGTGATCTCCCCGATCGAGTGCCCGGCCAGCGCATTCGGCCGCACTCCCCACGAGGAGACCAGCCGGAACAGCGCGGTCTCCACCGCGAACAGGGCCGGCTGCGCCCACCCGGTCTGATCCAGCAACCCGGCCCGCTCGCTGCCCGGCTCGGCGAACAGCACCTCGCGCAACGACCCGTCCAGCAGCGGGTCCAGCTCGGCGATCACCTCGTCCAACGCCGCCGCGAACACCGCGAACCGCTCGTACAACTCCCGGCCCATCCCAGCCCGCTGGCTGCCCTGACCCGTGAACAGGAAGGCGAGCTGCGGCGGCGTCGCCGCCACCCCGCGCACCACACCGGCACCCGGCATGTCCTCGGCCAGCGCACCCAGCCCGGCCAGCACACCGTCGCGGTCGCCGGCCAGCACCACCGCCCGATGCTCGAACACCGACCGCATCGTGGCCAGCGAGAACGCCGTATCGGCCAGCGCCACCTCACCGCGGCCCTCCACGTGCGAGACCAGCCGCCCGGCCTGCGCCCGCAACGCCTCCGCCGTACGACCCGACACCAGCATCGGAACCACACCGCTCACCGCATCAGCCGCCGGCGCCCGATCCTGCGAAGCGTCTTCTCCTACCGGTGCTTCCGGCCCTTGTTCGAGGATCACGTGGGCGTTGGTTCCGCTGATCCCGAACGACGACACACCCGCCCGGCGCGGGTGGCCGTTCCGCGGCCACTCTGCCGACTCGGTCAGCAACTCCACCGCACCCGAGGCCCAGTCCACATGCGACGACGGCGCGTCCACATGCAACGTCCTGGGCAGCACCCCCTGACGCATCGCCATGACCATCTTGATCACACCGGCCACACCCGCGGCCGCCTGGGTGTGACCGAGGTTCGACTTGATCGAGCCGAGCAGCAGCGGACGGTCCTCCGGCCGGTCCTGCCCGTACGTCGCCAGCAGGGCCTGCGCCTCGATCGGGTCGCCCAGCGTGGTGCCGGTGCCATGCCCCTCGACCGCGTCCACCTCGGTGGGATTCAAGCCCGCCACGGCCAGCGCCTGACGAATCACCCGCCGCTGCGACGGACCGTTCGGCGCGGTCAACCCGTTGGACGCACCGTCCTGGTTCACCGCCGACCCCCGCACCACCGCCAGCACCTGGTGCCCGTTGCGGCGCGCGTCCGACAGCCGCTCCAGCACCAGCACACCCACGCCCTCCGACCAGCTCACCCCATCGGCCGCGTCGGAGTAGGACTTACACCGCCCATCGCCGGCCAGCCCGCCCTGCGCACTGAAACCGATGAACGCCCCCGGAGTGGCCATCACGGTCACACCACCGGCCAGCGCCAGCGAACACTCCCCAGACCGCAGCGCCTGCGCCGCCATGTGCATCGCCACCAGCGACGACGAACACGCGGTGTCCACCGTCACCGCCGGCCCCTCCAACCCCAGCGCGTACGAGACCCGGCCGGTCGCGACACTGCCCGCCGTACCGGTGCCGATGAAGCCCATCGCCTCCGGCGGGAGGTCGACGCTCATCCCGTAGTCGTGATACATCACGCCGGCGAACACACCCGTGCGGCTGCCCCGCAAGGAGGTCGGGTCCATGCCCGCCCGCTCGATCGCCTCCCATGACGTCTCCAGCAGCAGTCGCTGCTGCGGATCCATCGCCAGCGCCTCACGCGGCGAGATCCCGAAGAACCCCGGATCGAACTGCGCGGCACCCTCCAGAAAGCCGCCCTCGTGCACATAGCTGGTGCCCTGGCTCTCCCGATCCGGGCTGTACAACGCCCCCAGATCCCAGCCCCGCGTCGTCGGGAACTCACCGATCCCGTCCCCGCCCTCGGCCACCAACCGCCACAGATCCTCCGGCGAGGCCACCCCACCCGGATAACGGCACGCCATGCCCACGATCACGATCGGATCGTCCGCGACCGGCACCACCGACACGGGAACGACCACGTCGGCGTCCTCACCGAACAACTCGGCCAGCAGGAACTCCGCCAGCACCACCGGCGTCGGGTAGTCGAACACCAGCGTGGACGGCAACCGCAACCC
>NZ_JBEXGU010000320.1:0-4423 GCF_040607515.1 Streptosporangium sp. NPDC005286
TCTTCTTTTCTGGTGTCGCCCCAACCCCGGGGCCCGGGCCCGCCCCCCCGCCGGCCCCCCGGCCTGACCGCCTGGAGCTGCCGGGCGCCCGCGCTGGCGCCCGACCTGAGCGCCGTCGCGTTCATCGCCGACAGGGACGGCTCTCCGCGCGTCTGGGTCCAGCTTCTCGGCGGCGATCTGGAGGCGTTGCTCCCGGGAGGAGCGTCGGCCGGAGGGCCGACCGGGGGAGAGACGGAGGCGTGGTCTCTCGACACCGGTCCTGAGCCCGCCGCCGACGTGAGCTGGTCTCCCGACGCACGGCGGCTGGCCGTCCTCGTCGTGCCGGGCGGCGGGGAGCACACCCAGGTCTGGACGGTCAGGCCCGACGGGAGCGATCTGCGCCCGCTGGCCGCGCCGGAAGGGGGATCGGCGTCGTTCGTGCGCTGGACCGGGCAGGGGGAGATCCTTCTCGTCGCCGAGGTCTCCGCGTCCGGCCGTACGGACGCGGTGCTCGTCGACGCGGGCTCCGGCAGCCGGGAGGTCATCGCGGGCGGCGCGCTGATGCACCCGGCGGCGATCAGCCGTGACCACCGGCGGATGCTGCTGCGGCGCGGCCCGCGCGGCGTGCGCCGGATGTACGCGGCCGATCTTTCCGCCTTCCCCGGTGATCCCACCGGCCTTCCCGCCGCCCATCCCGGTGATCTCACCTCGGGCATGTCCGGTCCCGACGGCTCCGCCGGTCCCGGGGCCCTCGCGTCCGGCCTCTCCGCTCCGGGGGATCTCGCACCTGGTCCTCTCGAAACCGGGGGCCTCGTCCCGGGACTCCCCGGCGGCCCTCATCCCGGGCTTCCCGAGGACCTCACCCCCGGCCTCTGCTCCGGCCTCTCCGCTGATCCTCCGGCCGGGCTCCGCTCCGATCTTCCCGAGGGTCATCTCGAGGACTTCCCGCCCGGCCTGCCCTCGGGGCTGCCCGACGAGGCCGCGGGCGATCTTCCAGGACCCGGGGAACAGCCGCTGCTGGCGGGGATGAACGGCTCCACCGACTACGGCATCCTCTCTCCGGACGGGACGGTCGCCTACCTGTTGTCCGACGTCGGCCGCGACCGGGCCGCGCTGCTCGCGGTGGGTGAGGACGGCGCGGAGGTCGTGCTGGCCGAGCGGGTGGACGCCGAACTCGACCAGTTCGCGCTGAGTGCCAACGGCCACCGCGCCGTCCTGGTGTGGAACGACAGCGGCCGGTCGGAACTGGAGGTGATCGAGCCGGCCACCGGGGCGGTGCGCCCGCTCCCGCCGCTGCCCGCCGAGGTGGTCTCCTCGATCAGGGTCTCGCTGGACGGCAGCCTGGCCGTCCTGGCGGTCGAGGGGCCCGGCGCCCCCTCCCACGTGGTGCTCTGCGATCTGGAGAACGGCGGCTACCGGCGGATCGCGGGGGACTCCCCGATCGCCGAGGCGGCCGAGGCGGAGTTGATGCGCTTCCAGGCGCGCGACGGCATGGAGCTGACCGGCTGGCTCTACCGGGTCCCCGGGGCCCGGGGACCGATGCCCTTCGTCGTCTACCTGCACGGCGGTCCGGAGAGCCAGGAACGGCCCACCTTCAACCCGCTGTTCCAGAACCTGCTGGCCGCCGGGATCGGGGTGTTCGCGGCGAACGTCCGCGGCTCGTCCGGGTTCGGCAGGGCCTTCCGCAACGCCGACAACCACGCGCTCCGCTTCGACGCGATCGACGACGTCGCCGACTGCGCCGTCGAACTGGTGCGGTCTGGTGTCGCCGAGGAGGCCAGGATCGCCTGCATGGGACGCTCCTACGGCGGTTACCTGACGCTGGCCGCCCTCGTCACCCACCCCCACCTCTTCCGCGCCGGGGTCGACGTCTGCGGCATGGCCGACTTCGAGACCTTCTACGACCGGACCGAGCCGTGGATCGCCGCGGCGGCCGTCAGCGAGTACGGCCACCCGGTCGCCGACCGTGACCTGCTGCGGGTGCTGTCGCCCCTGCACTCCTTCGACCGGCTGGCCGCCCCGTTGCTGGTCGTGCACGGCGCCCGCGACACCAACGTCCCGGTGTACGAGGCCGAGCAGGTGCTGCGGGAGGCACGGGCCCGTGGCATTCCCTGCGAGTTGCTGCTGTTCGAGGACGAGGGGCACGAGATCCGGCAACTCGCCAACCGGGTGACCTTCGTCAAGAACGTCGTCGAATGGCTCAGGTGGCACCTGACCGTCCCCGCCCCGGCATGATGCTTTCCCACTGGGGCAGGCTCGGTGACAATGACGACATGCCGCGTACGGAGACACTGTGGGGAGTATGGGAACCGGCTCCGCTGGCCGAGGTCATCGAGCTGTTCGGCGGGCTGGAGACGCCCTGGTGGATCGGCGGAGGATACGCGATCGAGCTGGAGGTCGGCCGCGCCTACCGCGAGCACGCGGACATCGACGTCGGGATCCTCCGCCGGGACCAGGCCACGGCGCGCCGGTTGCTCGCGGGGTGGGACTGCTGGGCCGCCGACCCGCCGGGCACGCTGCGCCACTGGCCACGGGGCGAGATCCTCCCGCCGGGCGTTCATGACGTCTGGGTCCGCGAGGACGCCGGCGGTCCGTGGCGAATCCAGCTGATGCTCGACGAGGCCGACGGGCAGGACTGGGTGTACCGGCGAGATCCGAGGATTCGCCGCCCGCTGGTGTCGTTCACGGTCGCCGAGGACGGTTTCTCGCGGATCGCGCCGGAGGTCCAGCTCCTGTACAAGGCCAAGTCGCCGCGCCCCAAGGATGAACTCGACTTCGACGAGGTCCTGCCCCGGCTCGACGACGCGCGAAGGGCGTGGCTGGACGAGGCTCTGGCGACCGAACACGGCACCCACCCCTGGCACGCGCGCCTCCGCCGCTGAGCGGAAGAGCCGACCGTCAGGCGGAGGTCGTAGAGACCGATGCGGGCTCGGGCTTGGACACACCCCAGTCGTCCGATGTCGCGATCATGTCAGCCGGAAGATCCAAACCACGCAGGATGCCGCCCGCCCGAACCGTCTGGTTCCCGGCGATCCCTACCCACAGGCCGTCGGCCCGGAGCTGTTTCAGCGACGAGCGGACATCCGGGTAGAGATCATCTTCGCCGAACCACCCCGGCTGCCCCGCCGCGGCTCGCCTCTCCCGCTCCTCGCCCAGGTCGAAGCCGGGACGGAACACCTGGAACGTCTCCCGGTAGTCCAATCCGCGTGCGATCACCGCACCGAAGGTCGCGGCGAAGGTGTGCCGGGGAACACTCAGCCAGTCAGCCCACGTACCGTACTCACGCGTCTCGTCCACCAGACACTCGCCGACGTCGAACACCACAGCCCTGATCACGGCCAGCAGCCTACGACGCACCACCGTCTTCCATATGTCAGCCCGCGCCTCTCGTGGCAAATTTCGGTGGGCTCGGCCGCTCGCATTGGGGACATCTAGATACGTGGCTCTGGTCATGGGAAAAGCCGCTTTGTGGGGCTTCTGGTCTTATGATCACTCGCATCGCCCGGAGAACGCGAGGAAGGACCCCAAGTGGCCGACAAGCGGGATGAGCGGGACGCCGGCATCGACACGACCAGGCCCAGCATCGCCAGGGCCTATGACGTCGTCCTCAACGGCAAGGACAACTTCGAGGTCGACAGGGCCTTCGTCGCGGAGATCGTGAAGATCGTCCCCGAGATCTACGACGTGGCGACCTACAACCGTCAGATCCTCGGCCGGGGGGTGCGGTTCCTGGCAGAGCAGGGCGTCACCCAGTTCATCGACCTCGGCTCGGGGTTGCCGACGGTGGAGAACACCCACCAGGTCGCCCAGGGCGCGAATCCCGAGGCGCGGGTCGTCTACGTCGACAACGACCCGATGGTGCTGGCCCACGGCCGGGCGCTGCTGGCGGAGAACGACCGTACCGCGGTGGTCACCTCCGACCTGCGCGACACCGAGGCGATCCTCGCCGACCCGGCGGTCAAGCGGCTCATCGACCGCGACCGGCCGGTGGGCGTGATGCTGGTCGGGGTCCTGCACCACCTGCACGATGACGACGATCCCCGGGGAATCGTCGAGGCCTACATGGCGGCGGTCCCATCGGGCAGCTACCTCTTCATCACCCACTTCTGCGCCTCCAGCCAGGACTCCCGTGACGCGGAGCAGAAGTTCCTCGCGCTGCTCGGCAGCGGCCGGTTCCGGACGCCGGAGGAGATCACCGCGTTCTTCGACGGATTCGAGCTGCTCGAACCGGGTGTCGTCGCGCTGCCCCTGTGGCGACCCGACGGGCCGGTCCCGGCGGAACTGACCGTGGGCCAGCGGCTCATGTACGGCGGGATCGCCTACAAGCGATAGTCCCGCGGTCGCCCCGGTCGACCTCCGCGCCGGACATGCCGGGGTGCCGTGGTGGGGGGGGGGGGCGCCCAACGCACAACCCGCCCCCCCGTCGCGGACGCCGCCGGGGAAT
>NZ_JBEXGU010000321.1:0-4399 GCF_040607515.1 Streptosporangium sp. NPDC005286
AACGGCCGCCCCATAGGTACTTGCGGATGTGAGCGGGGTACTCCTTGCGCAGCAGGCGGGCCGAGACGCCCTTGAGGGAATTGACCAGGGTCGAGAGGGCGACCTTGGGCGGGTGGCAGACGAGCAGGTGGACCTGGTCGTGCTCGCCGTTGAACTCGACGAGCCGGGCGCCGAGGCTGTCGCACACCTCGATCATGATGTCTTCGCAGCGGCACAGCAGTTCGTCGGTGAAGACCCCGCACCGATACCTGGGTGTGAGGACCAAATGCGTGTGCAGCGGGTGGACAACGGTTCGGCCCCGGCGGATGTCAAAGTCGGGTTCCCACCGCGGTGACATGGACCAAACGATATTTTGGGCGATGTGAAGCTGGTGGTGCAGGTGAGACTTCTGCCGACGCCCGAGCAGGCGGCGGCGCTGGAGGCGACTCTGCGCGCGGTCAACGGCGCGGCCACCTGGGTGGCGGCGCTCGCCCACGACCAGCGGGTATTCCGCAACTACGACCTGCGCAGGCACGTCTACGGGCAGATCAAGGACGACTACGGGCTGGCGGCTCAGGCCGCGCAGCATGTCATCAAGAAGGTCGCCGACGCCTACGCCACGCTGCACGCCAACCTCCGCAACGGCAATATGGGCAGGCCCGACTCCGCGCGGCGCGAGCGGGCCTTGGCCAAGCCGATCGTCTTTCGCCCCGGCGCGGCCCAGCCGTTCGACGACCGCTGCCTGTCCTGGCAGGCGGACGCGCGCACAGTGTCGATCTGGACCACGCGCGGGCGGATGAAGAGCGTGGCGTTCACCGCCTCGGCCGATCAGCTCACGACGCTGGCCGCCTACCGCAAGGGCGAATCGGACCTGCTGTACCGCGATGGCATGTGGTTCCTCATCGCCACCTGCGACCTGCCGGACGTGCCGGTGCGCACCCCGGACGGATTCCTGGGGGTGGACCTGGGGATCGCCAACATCGCGACCACCAGTGGCGGGGTTCGCCACAGCGGCAAGGCCCTGAACGCGGTCCGCCACCGCCACCGCGAGCTGCGCCGCCGCCTGCAGGCCAAGCAGACCAAGTCCGCGAAACGGCTGCTGAAGCGGCGCCGCCGGGCCGAGGCCCGGTTCGCCGCGAACACCAACCACACCATCGCCAAGCAGATCGTGACCGAGGCTGCACGCACCGGGCAAGGCATCGCCCTGGAAGATCTCCAGGGCATCCGTGACCGGGTACGGCTCCGCAAGCCCCAGCGGGTCACGCTGCACTCGTGGAGCTTCCACCAACTGGGAGGCTTCATCGCCTACAAGGCCGCCCGCCAGGGCGTCGCCGTTGTTCACGTCGATCCGGCCTACACCTCGCAGGCCTGCTCATCGTGCGGGCACGTGGACAAGAAGAACCGGCCCGGCCAGGCGACCTTCTCCTGCACGTCGTGCGGCTTCGCTGAGCACGCCGACGTCAACGCGGCCCGCAACATCGCCTCACGCGGTGTGGCGGGCTGGGCAGTGAGTCACGCTGCCGACGACGCGGCCTGAACCGTCGAACCCATCGACGGCGAGGAGCTGCAAGCTCGGTCGTTTACGGCCGAGAAGCTGACAGGTAGAGCGCCCGGCTCGGGACCGGGTGGACGCCGGTTCGAGCCCGGTCAGCGAGGCCCTCCAACGAACATTCCAGGTGGCCGGAGGGCTCGTCGTCAGGTTGGCCGGCAAACGAAGAAAGCCCAGGCCGACGATGCCGGCCTGGGCTTCTTGCAGGTGCGCCGCCAGGGACTCGAACCCCGGACCCGCTGATTAAGAGTCAGCTGCTCTAACCAACTGAGCTAGCGGCGCTTGCGACGGGGGTAACTCTAGCAGCAGCTCCGGCGCGACCGCACCTCGGTTGACCGCCGCCCGGCTCCCCGCGCGAGGCTCGGGGCCGGGCCGTTCTCGGCTGTCCGGCCCCGTACACAGACTCGGGGCCGGACAGTCCCTCAACCGTCCGACCCCGATCTTCTCGCGGGCTTCGCCATCGTCTTCCCCAAGACTCCGGCGGCCGTTCTGCTCCGGAATAGACTCGGGGCCGGACAGTCCCCCAACTGTCCGGCCCCGATCTCCTCGCGGGCTTTGCCATCGTCTCCCCCAAGACTCCGGCGGCTCCGCTCAGGAACGCGATCCCCCTCGCGTCCTTTTTCCGGTGAAAAGTCTCTGCAACGCTCCCCCCGGGCTTCGCAGACCCCTTGACCTGCAACAACACTACCTGGCTAAATGTAACGGGCGCGTCATCCAAAGGTTGATTTTGCGCCTACACCCAACCTTGACCCGGTATCACCGAAGCCTCCGTCAACCCCCGCCGGATACCCGAAAATCCGGCTTCCCGGAGGTAGATCGGCCTGCTTCGGACTCGGACCGGGAGCCGATCGGCCACCTCGGGCCTGGGTCAGGGGAGTTCGAGGCCGACCTCGGTCTCCTCCCGCAGTGCCCGGCTCACCGTGCAGTACCTCTCCTCGACGCGGTGGGCCACCGCGCGGAGCACCTCGGCGGCCTTCTCGTCGCCCTCGGGCAGCTCCACGTCGTAGCTGATGGTGATCGGCCCCAGCCTGCTCGCCTCGATCTTCTCCGCCTGAACGGTCATCGCCAGGCGGACCATGCGGTGGCCACGCTGGGCCGTCAGCGGCTCCACGGTGACGATGTTGCAGCCGCCGAGCGCCGCGAGCAGTAGTTCGACCGGGGTGAAAGTCCCCTGCTCGTCGCCACTGCCCATGGCGACCTCGGCTCCGCGGTCGTTGCGTGCCACGAACCCGTCCTCGGTCCGCTCCACCCTCACCTGCGCCATGACGCTCCTCCCCGGCCTTCCTCGATCTGCGGATCACCCTACAGAGGGAGGACGGCCGCCTCAGGCATCGGGATGTTTGGACAGGTATTCGATGTAGAACGGGCGCAGCGCGTCACCCAGCTCCCCGTGACCCGAGACCATGGCGTCACTGAGCAGGGCCGAGATCCGGCTGAGGTCGTTGGTCGTCTCGTCCTCGTGCCCCGATGACGCCTCCGCCGCCGGGATCAAGGAGAGCAACTCCCACAGAAAGCCGAGATCTCCGTGATGCACGGCGTAGTGGACCGCGCGATCATGCAGTTCCTGGGCCGATAGCGACTCAAGCTCATCCGTTTCCAACAGACCCACCCCCTCACGCCCCTTCTGCCCCGAGATTGTGACCATCATGCGCAATCGACGGTACGCGCAGTCAGCGCACCAGCCTGACCAGCATTTTTCCGGTGTTCGCGCCGCGGAGCATGTCGATGAACGCCCGCGGGGCGTTCTCCAGGCCGTCGACGACGGTCTCCATCGAGACGAGCCTGCCCTCGCGGAGCCAGGTGCCCACCTCGGCGACCATGTCGGGCAGCCGCGCCTGGTGGTCGGAGACGATGAATCCGCGCAGGGTGAGCCGTTTCCCCACGGCCAGGAAGAGGTTGTTCGGGCCTGGTACCGGCTCGGTGGCGTTGTAGACCGAGATCGCGCCGCACATCGCGACCCTGCCGTACGTCCTCAGCTCGTCGATGGCCGCCTGCAGGTGGTCACCGCCGACGTTGTCGAAGTAGACGTCGATCCCGCCGGGGGCCGCCTCGGCGAGCTGCTCACCGATCCGGCCGTCGTGGTAGTTGAAGGCGGCGTCGAAGCCGAGATCGCGGATCAGGTACGCGACCTTCTCCGGCGACCCGGCGCTGCCCACCACGCGCGAGGCGCCCTTCAGCCGGGCGATCTGCCCGGCCAGGCTGCCCACGGACCCGGCCGCGCCGGACACGAACACCGCCTCGCCCTCCTTGAATCGCGCGATGTCGAGCAGGCCCACGTACGCGGTGAGGCCGGTCATGCCCAGTGCTCCGAGGTAGGCGGAGAGCGGGACGCCCGGGACCTCCTCGACCTTGCGGGCCTGCCCCGCGTCGAGCACGGCGTACTCGCGCCAGCCGTACCCGTGGGTGACGATGTCGCCGGGGGCGAGGTCCGGCGAGCGCGACACGACGACCTCGCCGACGGCCCCGCCGTCGAGGGGGGCGCCGATCCGGAAGGGCGGGGTGTAGGACTCGGCGTCGTTCATACGTCCCCGCATGTACGGGTCGACGCTCATGAAGAGGTTGCGGACGCCGATCTCCCCCTCCCCTGGAGAGGGCGACTCGACCTCGGCCAGCTCGAAGTTCTCCGGGACCGGCCAGCCCGAGGGCCGCGACGCCAGCCGGATCTCCCGCGACACCGTACGGCCGGTGGCACGCGCCGACGTCCCGTTCACGGCGGCGGTTCTCCCGGCGCCGGTGCCACCCCCGGCCCTCGTCCCGGCTCCCGTCTCCGGGACGGCTCCGGATCCGCCCCCGCCCCCGGTCCCGGCTCCGGGGGCGGGGCCGGGTCTGGGGCCTGGCTTGGGGACGGGGCCGGGCTTGGGGCAGATCGGA
>NZ_JBEXGU010000322.1:0-4398 GCF_040607515.1 Streptosporangium sp. NPDC005286
ACGGCGGGGCCCGACAAACACGATAAAAGCGGGCGCCTAGAAGCGATCCGGGAAGAAGATCTTGATCTCCCTTGCGGCGGACTCGGGGGAGTCCGAGCCGTGGACGACGTTCTCGCCGATCTCCAGAGCGTGGTCACCGCGAATGGTGCCGGGAGCGGACTTGACCGGGTCGGTCAGGCCGGCGAGGGAGCGGAAGGCCTCGATGGCGCGCGGCCCCTCCAGCACCAGCGCGACCAGCGGACCGGAGGTGATGAACTCCACCAGCTCACCGAAGAACGGCCGCTCGGAGTGCTCGGCGTAGTGCGTCTTGGCGGTGTCGACGTCCAGGGTGCGCAGCTCCAGCGCCACGACCTTCAGGCCCTTGCGCTCGACACGGGCGATCACGTCGCCGATGAGACCACGCGCCACACCGTCGGGCTTGATCAGGACAAGGGTGCGCTCGGACACTGAGGTTCTCCTTCGAACACGTATGGGTCGCTGACTGCGGTAATCGCGCGAAGTTTACCGCCCTTCGCGCGCTTTCCCGTGGTCGGCGGAGTCACTGGAGGGCCGGACCGTTCCCCGGGCCATCCTCCGGAGAGGGCGCGGGCGGTGGCACCACCACCGGCGGCGCGACCACCTTCTCCGGCTCCGGCTCCGTGTCGGGGTCCCGCTCGGGAACGCGGTCCGGCTCGTGCCGGGGCCTGGACCTGTTGCCCTTACCCGCCCCGGCACCTCCTCCCGCCGCGGCGACGGACCCGTGCACCGGCCCGGCCTCCGGCTTCGAGCGGGCCGGCGTGTGGGAACCGGTCATCGCCTCGGAGCGCGGCCGCACCACCGTGGGCCCTGACTGTCCTCGCATGACGCCTCCCTGCCGTACCCCGTCGGCGGGATCGACCTCCCCCGCGGGAGAGGGCACCAGCCCGGAGGTGGGGCCCGCCACTGGCGAGGTGTCCGCCGTACCGGCATCCGGCGGGCTCTCCGGACTTCCCGGACGCCCCGGCAGGAGACGGGCCAGTACGGCAGCGAGCACGATCACCACGAGCACCAGGCCACCCCCGATCAGTGCCCACAGGTGCAGAGCGTCCACGAACCCGTCGACCAGCGCCTGCGGGGTCTTGGCCTCCCGCAGCTGGGCGACCTGGACACCGCTGCCCAGCAGGAATCCGGCCAGCACCGCGGGGAAGAACAGCGACAGCGCCAGGAGCGCGGCCTCCTCGGCACAGGAGCGCAGCGCGCCGGTGAGGGCCACCGAGGCACCACCCGCGAGCAGCGTGAACGGAAGGATCAGCGCGAGCCCGCCCGGAGCGGGAAGGAACAGCCGTACCGCACACAGGCCCCCGACCACCACCACCAGTCCACCGGCGGTGACCATGGGCATGGCCGTGGCGGCCAGCCGGTTCGTCAGCGCGGCGGCCAGGAGGGCCACCACGGTGGCGATCGCGAAGGCCGACCACAGGCCGGACAGCCCCGGACCGCCCAGCCCGCCGAGTTCGACATAGGTGACCTGGGCCGCGGTGGGCAGGACAACGACGCCGACCGCGACCATCGCGTAGGCCGGCGCGCGGCCGGCGGCCCCCCGTGAGGCCCCCGAGGAGGCCAGGGCGAGCAGCACGACGACGGACACCAGGGCCGCGCGGATCACGAGACTCGCCGACCAGTCGAACGTGCTGCCCAGGGCGAGGGCCGCGACGCCCGCAGCGGGCACGACCGCCCACAGCGGGCGCCCGCGTGCCGCGACGACCGCGCCCGGACCGGCGGCGCTCTCCCCGTCCTTCAGCCACAGCACGAGGTAGAGCGCGGCCAGCACGAGCGCTACCCCGGTGAGCATCGGGTACGGCTGCAGGGTGACGCGCCAGGAGTCGACCTGGTCGAGGGGCCAGAGCGCGAGCGCCTGTGCGGCCAGGAGGCTCGCCGCCAGCGCGGCCGCCCACAGCGCCCGCAGGAACGGTGAGCGCCCCCAGACGGCCATCAGGGTGGCGGGGACCAGCAGGCCCGCGCCGACACCGTGCAGGACCCGCAGGACCCCCACCAGCACCGTGGACCCTGCATAGCCGCCGGCCGCGTCCGCGAAGGCGAGCAGGGTCAGCCCCGCGACCACCATCGGGGCCGCCCGCACCCGGCGTACGAGCACCGCGGCCACCGGCATGGTCAGGACCATCGCGGGGAGCGCCAGCCCATGCGCCCTGATCATCGCTATCTGTGAGACTTCCGGTGGCAGGAGGGCGGCGACCACCGAGATGGTGTTGGGGATGGCGACGATCGCCAACGGCAGCACTACCGCGACGAGCAGTCCTAGGACGACGTCGAGCATCAACGAGACACGGAATGCGCGCACCAGGCCCGTGGGCCCGGCGCCCACTGCCCGAGTCGGCTGAATGGGAGGGACGGCCATGTTGGCCGACTTTAGCGAGAAGTCACGCCCTCGACACGGCGAGCGACGAATATCGCTGTGATCCACAGCGCGGCGAAGATCACTCCGAGGAAGAACATGGTCGGGACCATGAAGCCGGAGGCGATGGCGAGCACCTGGACCAGGCTTCCCGCGACGTAGGCGAAAGGCCGCTTGAGCAGGCCGATGACCAGCACGCAGAGGAGCGCCAGACCCAGCCCGACGGTGGCCGCGATGGCCGGTTCGACGCCCTGGGTGTTGATGGCCACCGGCGTGAACAGCCCGACGACTATGGCCTCCATGCCGAGCACGCTGGCGCAGAGGCGCCTCATGCCCGGAGTGACCGTGATCATTTCTCTCTCCTCCTCAGTCGCCCGGCCGGCGGCCGTCGGCACTCACCGCTCACTGCGTCTCGTCTGCCTTGAGCAGGAGCCGCGCGTCGCCGGCGGTGACCACGGAACCTGTGATCAACACCCCGGCACCGCTGAACTCTCCCAGAGCGTCGACCATGCCGATCGCCCTGTCGATCGCACTGTCCAACCGCTCGACCTGGTGCACCCGGTCGAGACCGAAGATCTCCTCGGCCAGCGCGGCGAGATCGTCCACGTCCATGGACCTTGGCGAGGAGTTCCGGGTCACCACGATCTCGTCCATCATCGGTTCCAGCAGCTCCAGGATGCCCTCGACGTCCTTGTCCTCGAACACCGCCAGCACTCCGATGAGCTTCGCGAAGTCGAAGGACTCGTGCACTGCGTCCAGAGTGGCCCGCATCCCCGCCGGGTTGTGCGCGGCGTCGACGACAACCGTGGGGCCCCGGCGCACCACCTCCAGCCTGCCGGGCGAGCGCACCCCCAGGAACGCCTGCCGCACCAGCTCGGCGTCGAGAGGCTCGTCCCCGCCGGTCAGCGCCTCGACCGCGGCCAGGGCGCAGGCGGCGTTGCCGGCCTGGTGAGCGCCGTACAGGGGGAGCAGGATGTCGTCATAGGTACCCTTGAGACCCTTGAGCCGGAGCAGTTGCCCACCGATGGCGAGTTCCCGGCCCAGCACTCCGAACTCCAGTCCCTCGCGTGCCACGGTGGCGCCCGTCTCGGCCGCCTGCTGCATCAGCACCGCGGCTGCGGGAAGCTCCTGCTGCGCGAGCACGGCGATCGCCCCGGCCTTGATGATGCCGGCCTTCTCCCCCGCGATCGTCTCGACGTCGGGCCCGAGGTATTCGACATGGTCGAGGGAGATGGGCGTGATGACTGCCACAGCGCCGTCCGCGACGTTGGTGGCGTCGGTGATGCCGCCCATTCCCGTCTCGATGACCGCGACGTCCACGGGGGCGTCGGCGAACGCCGCGAACGCCATCGCGGTGAGTGTCTCGAAGAAGGAGGGCCGTCGTCCTTGAGCGTCGACCATCTCCAGGTAGGGCGCGATGTCCTCGTAGACCTCGACGAAGCGCTCCTCACTCAGTGGGGCACCGTCCACGCTGATGCGCTCGCGCATGGAGACGAGATGCGGGCTGGTGAACCGGCCGACACGCAGATTGCGCTCACGCAGCAGCGCCTCGATCATCCGGGTCGTGCTCGACTTACCGTTCGTACCGGCCACGTGCACGACGGGATAGGAGTGCTGCGGGGAACCGAGCAGGTCCATAAGCGCGGCGATCCTGTCGAGACTGGGCTCGAAGTTCCACTCGACTCCACGCTGCATGATCGCTTGTTCAACCGCTCGATAGTCCACGTCTCCAGCCTACTGACGTCCCGGTCAGCTTCCGGACACGAGTACCCCCAACGCAAAAAAGGGCCTCACCACCCGGTGGAGCACTTTCCCATCGCGAGATACGAAAACAGAAAGGCTCCCATCGGCCGCCAGAACTCTCCCGGAAAGCCCGAGGATCACCGGCCGACAGTCCGGATTCCAGAGTAAGAACCCCACCGGCCGGCGGGAGCCTCGGCCTTTCGGAACTCTCCTGGAAAACATGAAGGCCCCCACCGAAAGGTGAGGGCCCTCATAAAAGATTGTCCGGCGGCGACCTACTCTCC
>NZ_JBEXGU010000323.1:0-4379 GCF_040607515.1 Streptosporangium sp. NPDC005286
ACCCCGACGAGCAGGAAAAACTGATCAAGCTCAACACGTTGCTGGCCAACCTGGTCATCTTCCACAACGCCCTGGACCTGATGGACGTGGTGCGCGGCCTAATCGCCGAAGGCTGGCCCATCACCGCCGAAGAGCTCGGCGCAATCTCGCCCTACCTGCGCGCCCACATCCGCCGGTTCGGCGCCTATGCCACCGACGAGATCGGGGTGGAGCCTGAGGCGTTCAACCCTGAACTCAGGGAGGTCGACTTCACCGTTCTTGACCTCGCCGCCTGAATCGGAACCGGACCCGGTTGTGCTCACAATCTGAGGTTTGGCCACGCGCAGCGTCGTACCCGCCCAGGCGGTCGCGGCCAAGGTCTCGGCGTCAGCCCCCTCAGCGGATCCACAGACGTGCCGCCCCGTCCACGCCGGAGCTGGCCAGCAGATTGCCGTCGGGATGGAAGGCCAGCGCTTCGATACGTCTGTGATGTCCGGCCAGGGGAGCACCCAGAAGTCCACCGGTGGCCATGTCCCACAGCCGTAGTGTGCCGTCGTAGTGGCCGGTGGCCACCATTTCGCCGTCGGGGTGGAAGGCGATCGCGCAGGCGTCGACGTCGCCGGTGAGGGGAGCGCCGACGCGTTCGCCGGTGAACGGATCCCACAACCGCAGCGCGCCGTGCTCGTTGGTGGCGAGTAGATGACTGACGGGGTGGAAGGCGATCGGCCCGCTGGGGAGTGGGTCGCAGATGAGTTCGCCGGTGGCCAGATGCCGGATCATTGTCCCGTTGTCGCTGGTGTAGACCAGCAGTTCCCCGCCGGGATGGAAGGCGATCTGCGTGACGGGGTCGGTGGTGAAGAAGTCGGCCAGCTCGCCGGTGGCCACGTCCCACAACCACACGATCCCGTGGTAGCCGGTGATTGGGGAGAAGGTGAAGTCGGTGGTGGCCAGCAGGTGGCCGTCGGGGTGAAAGGCGATCATCGTTTCGGACATGCCGAGGTTGTCGATGCTGTGGCCGGCCATGGGGGTGCCGACGGGCTCGTGGGTGAGCCAGTCCCACAGCCGTACCACCCCTTCGGTGTCGGAGGTGGCCAGCAGGTGGCCGCCTGGCCCGAGAGCCACGTCGACCAGGTCCGGGGTGGGTGGGGCCTTGAGGGGTTCGCCGGTGGCCGGATCCCACAACCGCAGCGCCTGGGCGTAGCACGCGGTGGCCAGCGACCGGCCGTCGGGATGGAAGAACAGCTGCGGCACCGAATTGGTGTGCAGGAGAGGGGCGCCGACCGGTTTGGCGGTGGTGGTCCAGAACTGGACGCCGTTTCTGGCCTCGTAATCGCCGTGTGCCAGGACCTGGCCGTCGGGATGGAAGGCCAGTGTGTAGACATGTTTAGGTTGATCGCACCTACCGGACAGGAGCCGGTAGGCGCCGGTGACCGGATCCCACAGCTGCAACCGATGGTTAACGATGGAGTGCTTGTAGCCGCCGATGGCCAGTAGCCTGCTGTCGGGGTGGAAGGCCAGTGCCCAGACCCTCTCGACGACGGACTGGAACGGGTCGCCGGCGGGCTCGCCGGTGGCCGTGTCCCACAACCGCACCAGGCTGGTGTAGGACCGTCGGGATGCCGGCGTCTTGTACCACTGCGGTACGGCTGTGGCGAGCCGGGTGACGTCGGGATCGAAGACCGCCACGGCGTCGCGGATGTCTTGACCTGCCAGGAGGCGAGTGTCGGAGGCGCCGGTGCTCAGATCGTGCCACCGCAGCGTCGCGGTGGTTTCGTCCGCGAGGTCGCGGCCGGCGGTGACCAGTGCCCGGCCGTCGGGGTGGAAGGCCATCGCCCACACGGGTCCGGTATGACAGGCGAAGGGCTCCATGGCCGGTCGGCCGCTGTCGAGGTGCCACACCGACACCGTCCCGTCTGCGCCGGCGCCGGCCAGCAGGTGACCGTCGGGGTGAAAGGCGATCTTCGTGATGCCGCCCTCATGGCCGTTGTCGGAGGTGAGGACCGCGGCGGGGTCACCGGTGGCCACATCCCAGAGCCACACCGTGCCGTCCGCGCCGGCGCCGGCCAGCAGGTGGCCGTGGGGGTGGAAGGCCAGATGGGTGACGTCTCGGGTGGGCCCGCTCAGCGCGCCGGTGACGGCCTTGTAGAGATCCGCGTCCCACAACCACACCTCCCGACTGTCGTTGGCGGTGGCCAGCAGGTGGCCGTCAGGATGGTAGGCCAAGGCGTGGACACCGCCCGGATGGGGGGCGATCCCGCCGAGCAGATACTCCAGGCCCGGGCCGTCCGGCACCACCGGCCCACGGACAATGTCGTAGTCGCCGATGATCGGATCCGGTGGCCGGCCTCGGCCGGTGAGCGGATCGCCGCCGAACGGCCGGTACAGCCCGTCGACCACGGCACGTTCGGGGGATGCCTCATAGGCGGCCCTCCACAGTGGCCGCAGCGACTCGGCCTGCCCGTCCAGCGCCCGCGCGATGTCCTCGACCTGCGCCCAGCTCGGTAGAAATCGGCAGTGCAGCACCGTGTGCACGACGCTGGGAAGCTCATTGATCCGCGACGCCAGCTCCCGCACGCTCGGCCTGCCGCTCCTTCGACGCAGCGCGCGCAGTTCGTCGCTGAGCGCGCGAAGAGCGGCATCGGCCGGGGCGAGCTTCCGGCGTCGTTCGGGTACGGACGTGAGGCCGTTGCCGCGCACATCGAGCCAGACCAGCGCGGAGAGGCCGCCCAGCCATTCGGGCAAGGCGGTCAGCTCGTTGTCCCTCAGTTCAAGCCGGGCGAGCCTGGTGAGGCCGCTCAGTGACTCGGGGAGCATGGTCAGCCGATTGTCGTTCACGGCGAGTTCCCTGAGTTCGGTGAGGCGGCCCAGCGACTCGGGCAGGTCGCTCAGCCCGTTGTCGCTCAGATAAAGCGAGGTGAGATCGGTGAGATCGCCCAGCCACTCCGGCACCGCGGTCAACCGGTTGCTCTCCAGGACGAGCATGGTGAGAGCGGTGAGGTTCCGTACCCAGTCCGGAACCTCGGTCAGCTCGCAACCGCGCATGCGAAGCACCTTCAAACCGGTGAGGGAGCCGACCGATTCGGGGATCGCCTCCAGCCGGGTCCCGGACAGGTCGAGCTCGCTCGACCAGCCCTTCAGACACCTCTCGATCCGCTCTTCGACGTCCATGGTGCGAGGCTAGGGACCCGCACTGAGGAACGGCTTGTCGATCACTGGGAGGCTCAGGCCAGGCTCCGCCGCAGCGTCAGACCACCTGTGAATCACCACCGGCCCGTTGCTGCTCCGGGTGCCGTTCGACCCCAACGACCTGACCCGCTAACTACACGGTCGAGTTCCGCAAGAAGACCGGCGTGAGCTCACCGGCTCCCCCGGCTCTGCCGCGGCCTGGCTTGGCTGAAGTTGCCCACCTGACAACAGCGGTAAGGGGCCCATCACCTCACGACCCCAAAGCGCCCGATACCGGTGAGCGGCCTCACTCCGCGGCCGTACAGGGCCCGGCCGCCTCTTCAGCTTCCTGGTACAGGTCGCTCCAGTACAGGTGGTCTTCCTCTGCACGTTCGTCGGCGGTGAGGGCGAGCACCTCGGCCGGTAGCGGAGCGGCCGGGTTGATGCGGTATCGCGGCTCATGCCCATCGTCATCTGCCGTCAAAAAACCATCGTTTATTGACGATCAGCGGAAGGGGTGGCCGAACGGCCCGTCAGCCCTTCAAAAACCCCTTCAAAAACCCCGGTGGTTCAACAACCCCACAACACCGTTTATTGAGAGAATCCACGGCGTGACCACCGTCTTGGGGCTCCCCGACGATCCGCTCGCCGCCTTCCCCGCCCGGCCCAGCGAGATCCGCATCGGTTACGCCCGCGTCTCCACCGAAGGGCAGAAGCTCGAACGCCAGCTGGATGCCCTGGCCGCCGCCGGATGCCGCCGCGTCTTCGCCGACAAAAAGTCCGGCAAGAGTGCTGAGCGGCCCGAGCTGGATGCCTGCCATGCCTTCCTGGCCGCCGGCGACACCCTGGTGGTGCCCTCCTTGGACCGCTACGGCCGCTCCCTGGCCGACCTGATCGCCATGGTCGGCGAACTACGCCGCCGCGAGATCGGCTTCACCTCGCTGCACGAGAGCCTCGACACCACCACCCCGGGCGGGCGACTGGTCTTCCACGTCTTCGCCGCGCTGGCCGAATTCATCCGCGAACTCATCGTCGCCGGCACCCGCGAGGGCCTGGCCGCGGCCAAGGCACGCGGCCGGGTCGGAGGCCGCCCCACCGTGGTCACCCCCGACCTGCTGCGCGCCGCCCGCGACATGCTGCCCAACCCCGAACACTCGGTGACCTCGATCGCCAAACTCCTCGGCGTGAGCCCGGGAACCCTCTACAACCACATCCCCAACCTGCGCGAGCTGCGC
>NZ_JBEXGU010000324.1:0-4352 GCF_040607515.1 Streptosporangium sp. NPDC005286
TGGGCAACCTCGGGCGCCTGGTCGATGCCGCGATGACCCGCCTCCAGCTCCGCCACCGCACTCCGGGCGGACGCGGGAAACACGTGCCGAAAACCGACGACACCAAATGATCACTGGTCAGGTGCGGCGACACACCTTCCCCGTAGTCGCGTTGCCGTACCTGACTGGCGATGACCGTGATCAGGTGGCCATGTCATCCGGTGGCAACCTGACCCGGAGCACAGGGCCGCCAGGCCCGCGCACCGGAAGCAGGGCGGCAGAGCCCTTGCTCCTCGCCATTGAGGCGTTCCTGATGACCACCGAGTGGAGACGGCCGGCGCAATGCCGAATGGCACCCCGAAGGGGCCGCGAAGCGGTTGGGCCGGCGGTCGGAGCGGCAGGCGGCAGCGCGCACCAGAGGCGGCGGGTGCGTTCGGTACGGCGGGTGCTCGGTGCGGCGGGCGGCGGGCTTACGCCGTGCCGTCCCGGCTGGCGCGGGCCGGGACCGGCCGCCAGGGCCGCACGCCCGGCCCGCTGGCCGTGCCGGGACGGCGGGGCGTGTCCCGCCGTGCGGCGGCGCGAAGCGCTGCCGCTTTAAACCAGTAAAGAAACTCTGAGCCAATGCCGGTCACAACGACCTGTCACAGCAGGAACAGGATGCGGCCGGTCGGTTCGGGCTCGGCCTTCTCCTGGAGTTGTTCAGGATCGTGGATGTCGGGGTCGAATCCCTCGGGCAGGCTGGTGAGGTTTTCGCGGGCGTAGACGGTCTCGAAGCGTTCGGCGTCGGCCTTGATCTCGGTCATCTCCAGGGGGCGGCCGTCTTTGTCGGCGAGAATGCGCCGGATGATCAGGATGGGGCTGCCGACCGATAGGGCCATCAGGTCGCGCTCGTCGGCATAGGGCATGCGAGCGGTGACGCTGGTCTCCCAGGTGGTAGGGCCACGTCCGCTGGTGATCGTGTCGTAGAACGACGTCTGAGTGAGCGCGTGGACGAAGGCTTCGTTGACGGTCTGCTTGGCGGTCGGAGCGGGGATGATCTCCGGGACGGTGTAGGAGTTGATGGTGATGATCAGGCCGGTGGTGGTGTGACGCCATCGGCTGGAGCGGTGAAAGACGGTGTGACCGGTGCGCAGGCCAAGAGTGCTGGCGATGTCACGGTTGGCGGCGCTGAACTCGCTGCGGCTGTAGGTCTGCTGGCCTTCGTCGTCGGTGTGGGGGGTGGCGAGTGGAGTCCAGCCCCATTGACGCGCGGTGGGGATGAACTCCGGGTCGGCGATGTCGTGGCGGGGCCAGGTGCCGAGCAGGATCGCGTGACGGTCGGGGACGGCTCGCACGAAGGTGCCGCGTCCGCGTACCACGCTGACGAGTCCTTCACCGACCAGGGCTTTGACGGCGTCGCGGACGGTGGGGCGCGACACGCTGTAGCGGGCTGACAGGGCGGTCTCGCTGGGCAGGGGTGCGCCGGGGGTGTAGCGGGCCTCCAGGATGTCAGCGCGCAGCGAGGCGGCGATGACCTCCCAGAGGGGGCGTTGGGAGTCGGCGAGTCGTTCCTGTTCCTCCGCGCTGAGGTCGAGATCGCCGATGTCGGGTTCGTAGTTGCTGCTGTCCACGGGAACTCCTTCGGCATAGATGTACGTTTCCCTTGTACTACATGTTGACAAGGCGTCGCAATGCGGCTCACTCTTGTACTACAAGTTAACCGTACGAGTGTGTATGAGGGGATGGTGACCATGAACGACAAGGAGGAAGCCCACATCACCACTGAACCGAACGGCCCTGAGGGGCCGAACTGGTCGGGGCATCCGCAATGGATGATCGACGTGGCGCAGCTGATCAACGATCCGGGCTATGACCGGTGGCGCTCCATGGTGGCCGCGACCGGCGGATGCTCCCACCCGATCCACCTGGCCGGAGAATCCACCATCATCAACGCGAACACGGGCGAGGTGCTGCACGACTACCGCACCACTGACGAGGTGCGCGGGTATCTGCTGGTGGCCTGCGGCAACCGGCGGGCCTCGGTCTGCCCCTCCTGCTCACGCGTCTACCAGGGCGACACCTTTCAGCTCATCCGGGCGGGCCTGTCCGGCGGCAAAGGCACCCCGGAAACCGTCAGCGCGCACCCTCGCGCGTTCGTCACCCTGACGGCCCCCTCATTCGGGCCGGTGCACACCCGGCGCGAGAAGAACGGCACGCTGCGGGCCTGCCGCCCCCGCAACCGCGACACGGTGTGCGAGCACGGGCGGCCGATCGGCTGCCACACCCGCCACGAGATCGGAGACGAACGACTCGGCCAACCCATCTGCGCCGAGTGTTACGACTACACCGGGGCGGTGCTATGGCAGGCACACGCGGGCGCTCTGTGGCATCGCTTCACCCTGGAGATGCGTCGCACCCTGGCCGCTGAGGCGGGCCTGACCCGGACGGCATTCGCCAAACAGGTCCGGGTCTCCTTCGCCAAGGTCGCCGAGTACCAGCGGCGCGGCCTGGTGCACTTCCACGCGGTGATCCGCCTCGATGGCCCCGAGGGCAGCACCGACGTTCCCCCGCTCTGGGCTGATCACGACCTCCTCGTACGGGCGATCACTCCGGCCGTGCGACGGGTCACCGTTCGTACCCCTGCCAGCGGGCTCGGCCGGTGGAACCTGACATGGGGTGATCAGCTCGACATCCGGCCCATCGTCCTAGACCAGGGCGCGGACGAGCTGAGTGAACGGGCGGTGGCCTCCTACATCGCGAAGTACGCGACCAAGGGCGCGGAGGCGTCGGGGACGGTCGATCACCGCCTATCGTGTCCGGTCTGCAAGGGGCGTGGGCGGTTGTGCCTGACGGCCTCGTGCGGGCACTGCCATGGAACCGGGTTGAAGCCGGGCCTGCACCTGGACGCACTCCCGGTGAGCGAGCATGCCCGACGCATGATCCGTACCTGCTGGGAGTTGGGCGCACGACGGGAGTTCACCGCGTTACGGCTGCGGCCATGGGCTCACATGCTGGGATTTCGCGGCCACTTCTCCTCCAAGTCGCGCCGCTACTCCACCACCCTTGGCGATCTTCGACAGGACAGAGCGAAGCACCGGGCGGCCGAAGCACACGAACGGCACGGGCTTCCCGAACTGGCCGATGAGAGCACGCTCGTTCTCGCTCACTGGCGCTTCGCCGGATCGGGCTATACCCCCGGTGAGGCGATCATGGCCGAACACATCCGGCATTGCGTCTCCCAGGCCCGCGCCATCGCGGCGAAGCGGGAGGACGGTTGACCGCACTCCGACCGTCCGCCGACCGACGGCTGTACCGCGTCTGCGAGGCCATGTACCTGCTCAGCATGAGCCGCAGCGTGATCTACGAACAGATCCGGTCCGGGCGCCTGCGCTCGGTCACCCAGGGCCGTACCCGGCTCATCCCGGCCTCGGCCATCTCCGACTACGTGGCACTACTCGAACAGGAAGCGAGGGCATCATGACCACACGACGCAGCCGGGGAGACGGCGGCCTGCACTGGGACGAGACCCGCGAACGCTGGATCGCCTCGGTGACCGTCGGCTACACCCCCGCTGGAAAGCGCATCGTCAAGAAGGCCAGCGGCAAGACCAAGACCGAAGCCAAGGCCAAGCTCAAAGAGATCATCCGCGACTATGACGACGGGCTGGCAAGCGGTCCGGCCAACTACACCGTCGCCGACGCCGTGACGGGCTGGCTCACCTACGGCCTGCACGGACGCGACCCGAACACCGTGGCCAACTATCGGACCCTCTGCGACAAGCACATCATCCCCGGCCTTGGTGCCCGGAAGCTGCGGGAGTTGAGCGCGGAGGACGTGGATCGATGGCTCATGGGCAAGGCCAAAACGCTCAGCGCTCGAACGGTCCGCCTCCTCCACTCGTGCCTGAACCGGGCGGTGAGGTTCGCCCAGTCTCGGGACAAGGTCAAGCGCAACGTGGTGGGCCTCTGTGAGGTCCCCGAAGGAAAGGAAGGGCGACCGTCCAAGGCGCTCACTCTCGACCAGGCGGAAGCCATCCTCAAGGCTGCGAGCGACACGCGGATGTACGCCTATGTGGTGCTCTCCCTCCTCATCGGTGCCCGTACGGAGGAACTGCGGGCGCTCGTCTGGTCAGAGGTGGATCTCGACGGCAAGCCGGGCACCGACGCTCCCCCATGGATCGCCGTGTGGCGCTCCGTACGGGAAGGCGGCGACACCAAGACCCGGAAGTCACGGAGATCTCTCGCGCTGCCTCGTCGCTGCGTCGAAGCCCTCCGGGAGCACCGAGCGCAGCAGGCCAAGGAGCGGGAGACGGCGGGCGCGAAGTGGACGGAGAACGATCTCGTCTTCGCCTCCCTGGTCGGCACTCCCCTGGACTCCCACAACGTACGACGGGC
>NZ_JBEXGU010000325.1:0-4279 GCF_040607515.1 Streptosporangium sp. NPDC005286
CGGTGACGGCACCACCACCGCGACCGTCCTGGCCCAGGCCATGGTCCGCGAGGGCCTGCGCAACGTGGCCGCCGGTGCCCAGCCGCTCTCCCTCATCCCAGCCCCTGGTCGGCTTGCAGGCGCCGGCGAACCGGCCGTCGGCCACCCGCAGCCTGGCGACCGGGCGAAAGCGCAGCCCGGCGCCGGAGCGGACGTTGAGGAAGCTGACGCGCCGCACATGGGTGACCTGATAGGTGCAGGCCAGCGTCGGTCGGCCGGTCACGCCGACCGGACCGGCGTTGCGCACCTTGCGCAGGTGACTCGCCGAGGCCCAGCCGATCACGCCGCCGGCGCTCTTGATCCGCACCCAGCCGTTGACACTCGTGCAGGCGCCGGCGAACCGGCCGTCGGCCACCCGTAGCTTGCCGACCGGGCGGGAGGTCTTGTCTGTGCTGGAGCGGAGGTTGACGTACTGGTCGCGGTCGATGCGGTTAACCCGGTAGGTGCAGGCCAGCGCCGGCTGGCCGGTCACGGCGGGAGGGGAGGCGAGCTTGCGGAGGTTGCCGGACGGAGCCCAGCCGGTCACGCCGGTGGCGGTTTTGACCTGCACCCAGCCGTTGACGCTCGTGCAGGTACCGGCGACCGGCGCCTCGCCCGTCCGTAGCGTGCCGACCGGGCCGAAGGCCTTGCCGGCACCGGAGCGGATGTTCAGCACGGCGCCGGAGCGCACGTCGGTGACCTGGTAGGTGCAGGCCAGGGCAGGACTGCCGGTCGTGCCGGCGAGGCGGGCGGCCGCGTGGGCGGGCAGGGCGGCCAGGATGAGTCCGCTCAGTGTGGCGCACACGGTCAGGGCGGTGGTTCGCTTCGCGATCATTGCGATGTCTCCCTTTGATCGGCATCTGTTCACCGGCGCGGGGTCGGCAGCCTGGTCAAGCTAGGGGTACTTGACCTGCGATGCTCACGAAGGGTAATTTCCTCATTACCAAATGCTTAAACATATGACCAACTGAACAGGTATTCATTGCGATGAACAGCCCGTACCCCGACGAGGAAAAGAGGTAGGCGCTGTGCCCCCCGAACCACGCTCTGTGCATCTGTGCACCTGAATAGCCATTCGCATGCGAGGGTGACTGCGCATCCCGACGCCCACTCCTCCTCGCTCGCGGACGCCGAGCGGGTGCAGGGCGTCCGACGGGCGCTGCCGACCGAACACACGGTGCAGGAGCTTGCGCAGGTCTTCGGACTGCTGGCCGATCCCGGGGCTGAGGCTGACGGCCGCGCTGCCGCAGGCGGGAGAGATGTGTGTGCGACCTGGCGGCGACCTCATGCGCGCTGCGGCTGCTGCGCACGCACCGCGTGGTGCAGGTCCGCCGAGCCGGACGGCCGGCGCACTACCGGCTCGCCGACTCCCACATGCGGATGCTGTTCGCCCTGGCGATCACCCATATCGGGCACGACACAGAAACCCACCACCAAGGGGAGCGAAGCGATGGCTGAGCGTGGACACCGAGGCGGGCATGGCTCCGGACACGGGCATGGGCATGCGGTGAGCGCTGAGGCCGATCGCCGCTACCTGACCGGGGCACTGGCGCTGATCGTCGGATTCATGGCGGTCGAGGTCGTCGTCGGCTTCATCGCCCGGTCTCTGGCCCTGATCTCCGATGCCGGTCATATGCTCACCGACGCCGTCGCCATCGTCTTCGCGCTGATCGCCATGCGGATCGCCGCCCGGCCACCGCAGGGCGGCTTCACCTACGGGCTCAAGCGCGCCGAGATCATCTCCGCGCAGATCAACGGCATCACCCTGCTACTGCTGGCCGCCTACTTCACCTACGAAGGCGTCCGCCGCCTGATCGTGCCTCCCGAGGTTGAAGGCCTGTACGTGGTGGTGACCGGCCTGGCCGGAATCGTCGTCAACCTGGCCGCCACCTGGCTGCTGTCTCGGGCCAACCGCTCCAGTCTCAACGTCGAAGGCGCCTACCAGCACATCCTCAACGACCTGTTCGCCTTCATCGCCACCACGATCGCCGGAGCCGTCATCTGGCTCACCGGCTGGACCCGTGCCGACGCGATCGCCGCCCTCGTCGTCGCCGTCCTGATGCTCACGGCGGGCTGGGGACTGGTCCGCGACGCGAGCCGGGTCTTCATGGAAGCCGCTCCCGCGAACATGAATCCCGCCGAGATCGGCGCCAGAACCGCCGCTTTGGAACACGTCGTCGAAGTGCATGACCTGCACATCTGGGAGGTCACCTCCGGCTACGCCGCGCTGTCGGCGCACATCCTGGTCGCCTCCGGCGCCGACTGTCACACCGTACGCCTGGCCGCCGAGCGGATATTCCACGACACCTACGGCATCGAGCACACCACCTTGCAGGTCGACCACGCCCCACCGCAACTGCTGACCATCGGCGGCACCGACACCCACTGCGCCGCACCCCACGGCCCCACCCACCGCAGCCCCCCTCACGAAAACAGCACCGTCCCCGCCACACCCCCGGCCGGCCACACCGATCCCGGCGATCAGAGCGATGCGGCCCACCTGTCACAGAGCCCGGAGTAGATCACGGCGTCCACCTTCGCGGCGATCATCGAAGTCGAGTTTTCGCGCTCTCCTGACGAGCCACCGGACTTCGGCGGATTCATCGGCCCGCGCGCTGCGTCAAGGGCAGCTGGGATCTGCCCGGCGAACGCGCCCCAGGTGAGGATCTCCGGTCGCGTCCAATGCCCGATCTTCACCGCGCCACGCCCGAAAAGCTGGGATGACCACCCCGCAAAGCGCATTAGCCACACACTGGAATTTCACTGTTAGAGCAGATCAGAGCCACTATTCGGTGAGCTTTGGCTGATCGATGTGGGGTGGTTCGATGAGTTTGTCGAGGCGTGAGATGGTCGCTGGACTGGGGGCGGTGGCCGTCTCCGCTGTTTCACCGCCGGGGACTCCGCCATCACCGGCGCCGCGGTTGCCGGAGGCCGAGCCGCTGATCGTTCCGGCCGGTCGTAGGCCTGACCAGCTCGCCAGGGATGAGAGCTTCTGGGGCACTGTGGCACGGCAGTACCGGGTCAGCCCGGACTTCATCAATCTGGAGAACGGCTACTACGGGATCATGCCTGAGCCGGTGCGTCAGGCATATCACCACAACGTGGACCAGCTGAACGAGCTGAACTCCCACCTGCTGCGCACCTCCTACACCGATCGGGCCACCCAGGTCAGGAAACGCATCGCGACCGTCCTGGGTGCCTCCCACGAGGAGATCGCCCTGACCCGTGGTGGCACCGAAGCCCTGCAGAACCTGATCGGCGGCTACAACCGGCTGCGGCCGGGCGACGCGGTGATGTACGCCGACCTCGACTACCACAGCGCGCGGTACGCCATGAACTGGCTGCGCGGTCGGCGCGGGGTGAGCGTCGAGCGGATGGCCATCCCCGAGCCGGCGACCCGCCAGGTCGCACTGGACACCTACGCCCAGGCGCTACGCGACCATCCACGGGCCAAGTTGCTGCTGCTGAGTCATATGAACAACCGCACCGGACTCGTCCTGCCGGTGGCAGAGATCGTCACGATGGCCCGTGACAAAGGCGTCGACGTGATCGTCGACGCGGCCCACTCCTGGGGGCAGCTCGACTTCACCATCGGTGACCTCAAAGCGGATTTCGCGGTGTTCTCCTTGCACAAGTGGATGGGGGCGCCGTTGGGGTCGGGGTTCCTCTACATTCGCAAGAACCGCCTGGCCGACATCGACCCTGCTTTCGCCGACGAGACCTACTCCGGCCGCGACATCCGCTCGCGGGTCCACTCCGGCACCATGGACGTCGCCCCGATCCTCACCGTGGGCACCGCCCTGGACTTCCACGACACCCTGGGTGCCGCGGTCAAGCAGGCGCGGCTGCGCTTTCTGCGCGACCGCTGGGTGCACCAGGTGATCGACATTCCCAACCTGGAGATCCTCACTCCCGAGGAGCCCGCCATGTACGGGACCATGACCGCGTTCCGGATCACCGGACGTACCTCCGAAGCCGACAACGTCGCGATCACCAAGGATCTGATGGACAGGCATCGGATCTTCACAGTGCGCCGCGGCGGGCCGGTGCGGGGCGACTGCGTCCGGGTGACGCCGGCGCTGTTCACCTCCCGCGATCAGGTCGATCTGCTCGCCGTGGCGGTGCGCGAACTGGCCTCGCGGATGCGCCGCTGAAAACATGCCGGTCGGCGTAGTGCTCGGCGGTCCGCAGCGGGTCCAGCGGCACCTTGTCGTGATCATGGATGCCTCGCGTAGCGGGCCCGTCATCGGGCGGGCCCGCT
>NZ_JBEXGU010000326.1:0-4277 GCF_040607515.1 Streptosporangium sp. NPDC005286
CCTGAGGATCTGTGGCGGTTGCTGTCCGAGGGACAGGACGTGATCTCTTCGTTCCCGGTCGATCGGGGCTGGGACGCGGAGACGATGTCGGCGATGGGTGTTGAGTGTCAGGGCGGGTTTCTGGCGGATGTGGCGGGGTTCGACCCTGGGTTCTTCGGGATCTCGCCGCGTGAGGCGTTGGCGATGGATCCGCAGCAGCGGTTGCTGCTGGAGACGTCCTGGGAGGCGGTCGAGCGGGCCGGGATCGACCCGGCCTTGCTGAGAGGTAGCCACACCGGGGTGTTCATGGGCACCAACGGCCAGGACTACATGAATCTGATCCTGAGTAATCAGATGGATACACAGGGTCATGGTGTCACCAGTACGGCGGCCAGCGTGTTGTCGGGCCGCCTGTCCTACACGCTGGGTCTGGAGGGTCCGGCGGTGACGGTGGACACCGCCTGCTCGTCGTCGCTGGTGACGTTGCACCTTGCGGCGCAGGCGCTGCGGTCTGGGGAGTGCTCGCTGGCGCTGGCCGGCGGTATCACGGTGATGACGTTGCCGTTGGTGTTCGCCGGGTTCGGCGCGCAGGGCGGGATGGCACTCGACGGGCGGTGCAAGGCGTTCTCCGACGCCGCGGACGGTACCAGCTGGGGAGAGGGGGTGGGCGTGCTGGTGCTGGAGCGGCTGTCGGACGCCCGCCGCAACGGTCATCAGGTGCTGGCGATGGTGCGGGGTTCGGCGGTGAACCAGGACGGTGCGTCCAACGGGTTGACCGCGCCGAACGGCCCGTCGCAGCAGCGGGTGATCCGCCAGGCGCTGGTCAGTGCCGGGTTGTCGCCGTCCGAGGTGGACGCGGTCGAGGCGCACGGGACCGGCACGATCCTGGGTGACCCGATCGAGGCGCAGGCGCTGCTGTCGACCTATGGGCAGGACCGGCCGGAGGATCGGCCGCTGCTGCTGGGGGCGATCAAGTCGAACATCGGTCACACCCAGGCCGCCGCGGGCGTGGCCGGTGTGATCAAGATGGTGCTGGCGATGCGGCACGGCATGCTGCCCAAGACGCTACATGTCGATACTCCGTCCTCGCACGTGGACTGGTCGGCCGGTGCGGTGAAGCTGCTGACCGAGCCGGCGGAATGGCCGGAGACCGGTCGCCCGCGCCGGGCTGGTGTGTCGTCGTTCGGGATCAGTGGCACCAACGCGCACATCATTCTCGAACAAGGACCGGAAGCGCCGGTAGGAGAAGAGGCTCCGCAGGACCGGGTGCCGGCTGCGGGTGTGGTGCCGGTGCTGGTGTCGGCTAAGACGGGTCAGGCGTTGCGGGCGCAGGCCGGGCGGCTGGTGTCGTTCCTGGACGGTGAGTCTGATCTGGGGCTGGCCGATGCCGCGTTCTCGCTGGCCACGACGCGGTCGGCGTTCGAGCATCGGGCGGTGGTGCTGGCCGGCGATCGTGATGGGGCGCTGGCCGGGCTGGGGGCGCTGGCCGAGGACCGCCCCGGTGCCGGTGTGGTGCTCGGGGTGGCCGCGACGGAGCCGCAGCTGGCGGTGTTGTTCACCGGTCAGGGCAGCCAGCGGGCGGGGGTGGGGCGGGAGTTGTATGACCGGTTCGCGGTGTTCGCGGCGGCGTTGGACGAGGTGATCGGCGAGCTGGACCCGTTGCTGGACGGGTCGTTGCGCGAGGTGCTGTTCGCCGAGCCGGGCAGCGAGCGGGCCGGGTTGCTGGATCAGACGGGGTGGGCGCAGCCGGCCCTGTTCGCGGTGGAGACGGCGCTGTTCCGGCTGGTGTCCTCGTGGGGAGTGCGGCCGGATGTGCTGGCCGGTCATTCGATCGGGGAGATCACCGCTGCGCATGTGGCCGGGGTGTTGTCCCTGAGTGATGCGTGTGCGCTGGTGGCGGGCCGGGCGCGGTTGATGCAGGCGCTGCCGCCGGGTGGGGCGATGGTGGCGGTGCAGGCCTACGAGGAGGAGATCGAGCCGTTGCTCGCCGAGCGCGAGGGCGAGGTGTCGGTCGCCGCGATCAACGGTCCAGGTTCGGTGGTGATCGCGGGCGTGGAAAAGGGGGTCCTCGATATCGCCGCCGCGTTGGAGGAGCGCGGGGTGCGGACGAAGCGGTTGCGGGTGTCGCATGCGTTCCACTCGCCGTTGATGGAGCCGATGCTGGAGGACTTCCGCACGCTGGCGAGCAGGCTCACCTACGGTGCGCCGAGGATTCCGATCGTGTCCACCCTGACTGGGGAGGCGGCCACGGCCGAGCAGCTGTGCTCGCCGGACTACTGGGTGGACCAGGTCCGCGGCGCGGTCCGCTTCGCCGACGGCATCCGCACCCTGCGCGCGCAGGGCGTGCGAGCGTATCTGGAGCTCGGCCCCGACGGTGTGCTGACCGCCATGGCCCAGGACACCATCGCGACCGAGCCGGAGGCACATGTGCACGAGTCGCACACGGTGCTGGTGCCGGTGCTGCGTAAGGATCGGGACGAGCATGTGGCGGTGATGACGGCGCTGGCCCAGCTGCATGTGCACGGGGTGCCGGTCGACTGGCGGGCGGTGTTGCCGAGCGGGCGCCGGGTCGACCTGCCCACCTATGCCTTCGAGCACCAGCGGTTCTGGCCCGAGAGCGCCGGCTCCGATATAGGGAACGTGGCGGCGGCGGGACTGGCCGCGACGGATCATCCGCTGCTGGGTGCCGCGATGCCGCGGGCCGACTCCGACGGGGTGGTGCTGACCGGCCGCGTGTCGGTGAGTGCGCAGCCGTGGCTGGCCGATCACGTGGTGGCGGGTTCGGTGGTGGTGCCGGGTTCGGCGTTCGTGGAGCTGGCGGTGCGGGCCGGTGACCAGGTCGGCTGTGACCTGGTCGAGGAGTTGACGCTGGCCGCTCCGCTGGTACTGGGCGAGGACGATGCGGTCGTGGTGCAGGTGTGGGTGGGGGCCAAGGAGGAGTCGGGCCGTCGGAGCGTGAGCGTGTATGCCCGTTCGGCGGAGGCGGCCGATGAGGTGCCGTGGGTGCGGTACGCGACCGGAACGCTCGCGGCCGGTGTTCCGGAGGTCGTGCCGTTCGATGTGGCGATGTGGCCGCCGGCCGGGGCGACCGCGATCGAGCTGGAGGGGTTGTACGAGGAACTGGCCGAGGACGGCTTCGTCTATGGCCCGGCGTTCCAGGGGTTGCGGGGGGCTTGGCGGGGTGCCGATGGTGAGGTGTTCGCCGAGGTCGCGCTGCCTGAGCAGGTGGTGTCGGAGGCGGATGCGTTCGGGGTGCATCCGGCGTTGCTGGACGCGGCGCTGCACGGGGTGCCATTCGCCGGGCTGGACGATTCCGAGGGCGGTTTGTTGCCGTTCTCCTGGGGTGGGGTGTGCCTGCACGCGGGCGGGGCGTCGGTGCTGCGGGTGCGGCTGGCCAGGACGGGCGGCGATGTGGTGTCGCTGAGCGCGGTGGACGCGGCCGGGGAGCCGGTGGTGTCGGCGCGGTCGGTGGTGTTGCGGCCGGTCTCGGCCGAGCAGTTGGCGGTCTCCGATGGTGTCGGCGCGGGCTGGGAGTCGTTGTTCGGGGTGGAGTGGACGTCCGTGAGCGGTGTGCCGGAGGCCGGTCAGGTGCCGCCGATACCGGTGGCGGTGCTTGGTCCGGACGCGTTGGGTGTTGCTCCCGCGTTGCGGGCGGCCGGGGAGCCGGGCGGCCTTCCGGTGCCGGTGCATGCGGAGCTGTCATCGCTGGCTGAGGCGGGTACGGTGCCGGCCGTCGTGATGGTGGAGGCGGTCTCGGATCCGGTGGGCGGGGTGGTGGAGTCGGCGCATGCGCTGACCGCTCGCGTTCTGGACCTGCTGCAGGGCTGGCTGGCCGATGACCGGTTCGCCGATTCGCGGCTGGTGTTCCTCACCCGGGGCGCGGTCACGGCAGGCGGCGAGGTGGTCACCGATCTGCCGGCTTCCGGGGTGTGGGGGTTGGTCCGCAGTGCCCAGTCGGAGAACCCGGGCCGGTTCCTGCTGATCGATGTGGACCGGGAATTCCCGCTGTCAGGACTGCCAGGGGTGCTGGCCGAGGCGTTTTCCTCAGGTGAGCCGCAAACCGTGGTGCGCGATGGTGAGGTACGGGCGCCGCGCCTGGCGCGGGTGGCGCCCGGCTCTGACCTGGACGGGGAGGCGAGTCGGGTCTGGGACCTGGAGGGGACGGTGTTGATCACTGGTGGTACCGGTGGTCTGGGCGCGCTGTTCGCGCGGCATGTGGTGGCCGAGCGGGGTGTGCGGCATCTGCTGCTGACCAGTCGCCGGGGTCTGGAGGCTCCGGGTGCGGTGGAGTTGCAGGC
>NZ_JBEXGU010000327.1:0-4247 GCF_040607515.1 Streptosporangium sp. NPDC005286
CTTCCGTTCTGCCGCCCCGTCCCGCGGCATCGTCTCGCACGGGCGCTGACCCGGGGCGGCCCCGCGGGGCCGTGTGACCCCCCCGGCCAGGGCCGCCACCAGGGCACCGGCCCGTTCCGGCGAGCGGTGGGCAGGCACTGGTACGCCTGGGCCATGGTCGCCCCGGTGATCCTGGTCACCGGCCTGTTGATCGGCTGGCCGCTGGCCCGAGGCGTCTACCTGTCCCTGACCGACGCGACCGAGGCCAACATCGGCCGCACGATCGGCGTCAACGTCATCCCCTCGACCTACGAGTTCGTCGGGCTTGACAACTACATCGCGATCCTGACCAGCGGCCTGTTCTGGGAGAAGCTGATCTGGACCGTCGTGTGGACCGTCGCCTGCGTCTCGCTCCACTACGGCCTGGGTCTGGGCCTGGCGCTGCTGCTCAACCGCAGGCTCAAATTCCGCTCGGCCTACCGGCTGCTGCTCATCCTGCCGTGGGCGATCCCCGGATTCGTCTCCGCGTTCATCTGGCGCTACCTCTACAACAGCGACTTCGGCGTGATCAACGCGATGCTCAAGGCCGCCGGCCTCGGCGCGGTCGGCTGGCTCGACGACCCGACCACGGCGAAGATCGCGGTCATCGCGGTCAACGTCTGGATGGGCGTGCCGTTCATGATGGTCGCCGTGCTGGGCGGGCTCCAGTCGATCCCCGGTGAGCTCTACGAGGCGGCGGAGGTGGACGGTGCCACCCCCTGGCAGCGCTTCCGCTTCATCACCGTCCCCGGCCTGCGCACCGTGTCGAGCACCGTCGTCCTGCTGGGCACGATCTGGACCTTCAACATGTTCCCGGTGATCTACCTGATCAGCGGGGGAGGGCCGGGAAGCTCCACCGAGATCCTGGTCACCTACGCCTTCCGCGAGGCGTTCACCGGGGTCCGCAACTACTCCAACTCCGCGGCCTGGGGAGTCATCGTCCTGCTGCTCCTCGTCGTGCTGGCCGTGGTCTACCGGCGCTCGCTGCGCAAGCAAGGGGAGGTCTGGTGAGCACCGTCACCACCACCGCCGGGCGCGCCCGGAGGCGCGGGGAACGCGGTGTGGGGAAGTCGATCCTGCTGCACGGAACCCTGCTCGCCGCGGTCGCCGTCTCGCTGTTCCCGATCGTCTGGCTGTTCCTGACCTCGCTCAAGCCGCGCGACGGCTGGCTCTCCAGCGAACTGGAGATCTTCAACCAGCCCTCGCTGGGCAACTACGTCCGGGTGCTGACCGAGACGCAGTTCCCGACCTGGCTGCTCAACTCGGTGATCGTCGCCGGGCTGACCACGGTCATCGGCGTCTTCCTGGCCTCCACGACCGGGTACGCGATCAGCCGCTTCCGCTTCCCCGGCCACCGCGGGGTGATGTGGACGCTGCTGGTCACCCAGATGTTCCCGGTGGCGATCCTGATCGTCCCCCTCTACAACCTGATGGCGGGCCTCGGGCTGCTCAACCAGATCGCCGGGCTGGTCATCGCCTACATGACCGTGGCGGTGCCGTTCTGCGCGTGGATGATGAAGAGCTACTTCGACTCCATCCCGCGCGAGATCGACCAGGCCGGAATGGTCGACGGCCTGACCCCGTTCGGCACGTTCTGGCGGGTCATCCTGCCGCTGGCCAGGCCCAGCCTGGCGGTCACCGCCTTCTACTCCTTCATGACCGCCTGGGGCGAGGTGGCCTACGCCACCGTGTTCATGTCGCAGGAGGAGAAGCGCACGCTCGGCATCGGCCTCCAGCAGTTCGTCGGCCAGCACTGGTCCGACTGGGGCCTGCTCACCGCCTCGGCGGTGCTGATCGCGGTGCCCGCGGCGATCGTCTTCCTGCTCGTCCAGCGGCACCTGGTCGCCGGACTTACCGCCGGTGCCACGAAGTCGTAACACCACCGTGCTATCACGTCCTGACATGTCACCTGATCGGGGGATTTAACATGACCGAGCTTGTCTACGCGGACCGTGCTGCCGGGACCGCCACCCGATGGTGGCGCGACGCGGTGATCTACCAGGTCTACGTGCGCAGCTTCGCCGACGGCAACGGCGACGGCGTGGGTGACCTGCTCGGCGCGCGCGGCAGGCTGCCGTACCTGGCGGACCTCGGGGTCGACGCGATCTGGCTCACCCCGTTCTTCACCTCGCCGATGGCCGACTTCGGCTACGACGTGGCCGACTACCGGGACGTGGACCCGATCTTCGGCTCGCTGGACGACGCCAGGGCGCTGATCGACGACGCGCACGGCCACGGCCTGCGGGTCATCGTGGACGTGGTGCCCAACCACACCTCCGACCAGCACGTCTGGTTCGCGGAGGCGGTGGCGGCGGGTCCGGGAGCCCCCGCGCGCGAGCGTTACATCTTCCGCCAGGGCCGGGGCGCGGCCGGAGAGCTGCCGCCCAACGACTGGGAGTCGGTCTTCGGCGGCTCCGCGTGGACCCGGCTGCCGGACGGCGAGTGGTACCTCCACCTGTTCGCACCCGAGCAGCCCGACCTGAACTGGGAGAACCCCGAGGTTCACGCGGAGTTCGAGTCGATCCTGCGGTTCTGGCTCGACCTGGGGGTCGACGGCTTCCGCATCGACGTCGCCCACGGCATGGTCAAGGCCGAGGGGCTGCCCGACATCGGGCACAGCGACCAGATCCGGATGATCGGCACCGACGTGGTGCCGTTCTTCGACCAGGACGGCGTGCACGAGATCCACCGCGCCTGGCGCAGGCTGCTCGACTCCTACCCCGGAGAGCGGATCGGCGTCGCCGAGGCGTGGGCGCCGTCCCCGCAGCGGCTGGCCAACTACGTCCGTCCCGATGAGCTGCACCAGGCGTTCAACTTCCACTTCCTCAACACCCCCTGGGAGGCGGAGGGGTTCCGCGCGGTCATCGAGGAGTCGCTGGCGACCGCCGGGCTGGTCGGCGCGCCCAGCACCTGGGTGCTTTCCAACCATGACGTCAAGCGCCACCTCACCCGGTACGGCGGCGGCGAGGTCGGTCTGCGCCGCTCCCGCGCCGCGGCCCTGCTGACGCTCTCCCTGCCCGGCTCGGCCTACGTCTACCAGGGCGAGGAGCTCGGCCTGCCCGAGGTTCTCGACCTTCCCGAGGAGTTCCTGCGCGACCCGCAGCGGCTCCGCAACCCCGACGACGGCCGTGACGGCTGCCGGGTGCCGCTCCCCTGGTCCGACGGCGAGCCGCACTTCGGCTTCAGCCGGCCGGGCGTCAACAGGACCTGGCTCCCCATACCGTCCTCCTGGGGCCCGCTCAGCGTCGAGTCCCAGCTGGAGGAGCCGCTCTCCACGCTGAACCTGTACCGCGACGCGCTCCGGATCAGGCGCGAGCGGAGGGCCTTCGGTGAGACCCCGCTGGCCTGGCTCGACTCCCCGGAGGGAACGCTGGCCTTCACCCGCGACGCCGGCTTCACCTGCACCGTCAACCTCACCGGCGACCCCGTGGAGCTGCCCGCCCCCGGGCGGGTCCTGCTGGCCAGCGCCGAGCCGGTCGTCCAAGGCGGCGTCGCGCGGCTCGCGTCCGACTCCGCCGTCTGGTGGCAACGCGATGACGCCTCCTAGTGCCGTCGGCCCGCTCGGCAACGGCACCGCCCGGCTGACCGACATCGCCGCGCAGGCCGGGGTCAGCGAGGCCACGGTCAGCCGGGTGCTCAACGGCAAGCCGGGGGTCTCCGTCGTCACCCGGCGCTCGGTGCTGGCCGCGCTGGACGTCATGGGGTACGAGCGCCCGCAGCGGTTGCGCCAGCGCAGCAACGGGCTGATCGGCCTGGTCACCCCGGAACTGGACAACCCGATCTTCCCGGCGTTCGCCCAGGCGTTCGAGAAGACGCTGACCCAGTACGGCTACACCCCGGTGCTCTGCACCCAACTGCCCGGCGGCGCGGTCGAGGACGAGTTCACCGAACTGCTCGTGGAGCGCGGGGTCAGCGGCATCATCTTCGTCTCCGGACTGCACGCCGACGTCACCGCGCGCTCGGACCGCTACACCCAGCTGATCGGGCAGGGTGTGCCCATCGTCCTGCTCAACGGGCACGCCGCCGACGTCCCCGCCCCCTTCATCTCACCCGACGACCGGGCCGCGGCGCGGCTGGCCGTTCAGCACCTGGTCGACCTGGGACACGAGCGGATCGGCCTGGCCGTCGGTCCCAGCCGGTTCGTGCCGGTGATCAGGAAGATCGAGGGGTACCGGCGGGCGATGGCGCAGTTGCTGGGGGCGACGGAGGTCGATGAGCTGATCTCGCAT
>NZ_JBEXGU010000328.1:0-4164 GCF_040607515.1 Streptosporangium sp. NPDC005286
CCCGTCGACGGGACCGGGGACCTTTCTGGCTTTCCGTCCTGATTCCGGGACCGGAGAGCCGTCAGGCGACGCCCGGGTACGAGCGGGCGCCGTCCTTCCGCCATGCCGGGACGCGGGAGGAGATCACCTCCGCGTACACGGCGGCGGTCCGGTCGGCGATTTTGTTCCAGTCGTAGTCGGAGCGCGCCCGGACGGCGGCGGCGGTGCCGTACGCCGCCAGCAGGCCCGGCGTGGCGAGCAGCCGGCGCAGCGCGCCCCCCAGCGTGCGGGGCTCGCGAGGCGGGATCAGCAGGCCGGTGACCCCGGGGACGACGGTGTCCAGGTGCCCGCCCACCGCGGACACCACCACCGGCACCCCGCAGGCCATGGCCTCCACCGGCACGATGCCGAACGGCTCGTACCAGGGCATGCTGACCACGGCGTCCGCCGAGCGCATCAGGACCGGGACGCGCTCGCGGGCCACCTTGCCGAGAAACCTGACGCGGTCCGCCACGCCGTGCCTGACGGCCACCCGCGAGAGCCTGCCCACCTCGGGGTCGTCCGGGTGGCCGCCGGCGACGAGCAGCCTGGCGCCGGGGACGTGGGCGAGGGCCTGGACCGTGGTGTCCACGCCCTTGCGGGGTACGGGACGGCCGATGGCGAGCAGGACGGGGCCCGGACCGAGATCGGCGCGCGGGCCCACCGGGGTGAAGGAGCGCACGTCGACACCGCAGGGCACGACGCTCGTACGGCGGTGCGGCACGCCCATCCGGCGCAGTTCCGCCACCTCGTCGGCGCAGGTCGCGACGACCGCGTCCGCCTGGTGGGCGATCATCGCCTCGATCCCGAGGCGCTCGCGCGGGCTGGTGTCCGCCGCGCCCTGGTGGCGGAGCTTGACCGTACCGAGGGCGTGGAAGGTGTGCGCGATGGGGACGTCGACCTCCCTCGCGGCGACCAGGGCCGCCAGGCCGCTCATCCAGAAGTGGCTGTGCACCATGTCGGGCGGTGCGGCGTTCCAGCGCCTGGCCAGCCACAGGCCGAAGTCCGGCATCCAGGGGAGCAGGTCGTCCTTGGACAGGATCATGGCCGGGCCGGCCGGGACGTGGACCACCGTGACCCCGGGGGCCAGGGCGACCCTCTCCCGCTGGAAGGCGCACTCCCTGCGGGTGTAGACCGTCACCTCGTGCCCGCGCGCGGCGAGCGCGATGGAGAGGGCGGCGACGTGGACGTTCTGGCCTCCGGCGTCGGCTCCGCCGACGGTCGCGAGGGGGCTGGCATGCTCTGAAACCATGGCGATCTTCATAGGCACGTCTCCACCGAGTTATGCGGGGCAGGCGTGCCCGCGTCCTGGGCACAGCGGCCTCCTCTGCCCTCAGCGGGGGTTTTAAACGTGTTTGACCTTGGGTTCCACGGGAAGGCGAGCCTTTTTGGACGGAAAGGAGTTCGACGATGGAGGCTCCGCAGTACGTCGCCGCGCGTGTGCAGCGCGCGCTCGCCGAGGACGAGAGAACCACGGAACTCGGCGTCCGGGTGGATGTCCGAGGTGATCAGCTCTACCTGCGCGGCCAGATCACCAGCGCCGACCGCCGCGAGCTGATCGCCAAGGTGGCCGGGGAGGCGGCTCCCGGGCTGGTCGTCCACAACGAGATCGATGTCGTGAGCGTGGTGGAGCCGGTAAGGGAGGAACAGCTGTGAGCGCGCTGCGGATCGCGGCGGTCGGAGACGTGCACCTGGACGAGAGTCTCAGGGGGGATTACCGCAGGCGGCTCGACGGCATCGAGGATCGAGCCGACGTGCTGCTGCTCGCCGGCGACCTGACCCGGCACGGCACCATGGAGGAGGGGGAGATGGTGGCGGACGAGTTCCGCGACCTGTCGATCCCGGTGGTGGCGGTGCTCGGCAACCACGACTACCACTCCGACCGGCCCGCTGAGATCGCCGCGCTGTTGCGCGGGGCCGGGATCGAGGTCCTGCACGACGACGCGACGGTGATCGACATCGACGGGATACGGCTCGGCGTGGCCGGTGGCAAGGGCTTCGGCGGAGGGTACGCGGGCAAGTGCGCCAGCGACTTCGGTGAGCCGGAGATCAAGGCGTTCGTCGGCCACACCAAGCGGATCGCCGATCGCTGGCGGGTGGCGCTGAAGGAACTGGAGGCCGACTACCGGGTCGTGCTGTCCCACTACTCGCCGGTCAAGGACACCCTCGACGGGGAACCGCTGGAGATCTACCCCTTCCTCGGCAGCTACCTGCTGGCCGAGGCGGTCGACGCCGAGGGCGCCGACCTGATCATCCACGGGCACGCGCACGCCGGTACGGAGAAGGGCGTCACCCCGGGCGGCATCCGGGTGCGCAACGTGGCGCTGCCGGTGCTGGGCCGGGCGTACGGGGTGTACCTCCTGTAGACGAGCCCCCTGTAGATGGGCGCCGCCCCTCCCCCGCACCGCCGGGCGCACCGCCGTGGGGGCCGTCGGTGGCGGGGGAGGGGCGGACAAGAAGAAGCGGGCCGGGGAGACCCGGCCCGCGAGGCTTCTTGGGAGTTCGGGGCGACTTGTGTTCCTACGAGCGCGAAGCTCGCGTCGAATGGCCTGCCGGCTCAGAACCGACAGTGGGCTGACAAGTGGGCTGACACTGGACAGGTGCTTTCGCGAGCGCGGGGCTCGCGTCAGACATTGAAGATGCTCACACCCCCGGGGCCGATGAGGAAGCCGAGGACGATGAGGACGATCCCCCAGAGGAGGTCGCGACGGGCCAGGATCACATAGATCCCGGAGATGACGAGGATAACTGCGATGATCCAAAGTAAAGTAGCCATAATCGGCCTCTGCCCTCACAATTCATGACTTAACATCCTCGTCATCCTCTGTTCGGTATAGATCGATTATTGGCTGAACGAACCACAGCCAGGCGCTGGACAGGGCCACGGCCCCGCCGAACACCGCCGCCGGCCAGGCGTTGATGACCGTCTCCGCGACCAGCGCGACCGAGCTCGTCATCGCGATCGCGAGCCCGGCGGCCCCCGCTATGCCGACTCCGTTGGCGCGGTGCAGCATCTTCTCCTTCAGCCCGGTCCGGAACAGCAGGCGATGCTGCGCGGCCGGGGTGATGAAGCAGACGGACGCGATGGCGGCGCTCAGCAGGGCGATGAAGAACAGCCAGTGCCCCAGGACATCGACTTTGTTAAAGCCCGCGGCGAACGGCAGCGTCAGCAGGAAGGCAAAAAGCACCTGCACGCCGGTGACCGCGACGCGCAGACCCTGTAAGAGCTCACCGAGCTCGCGGTCGACGCGTTCCTTGCGGGTTTCTCCAGGATGGGGATTTTCTCTTTGCGTATGTTCGACCTGAACCATACGCCCCGTTTACCCGAGTCAAAGTCCGGCATGCCTACCGTGGATGTTATGGGGTACGCGTGAGCCATGGGCAGCCACAGTCATGAGGTCACGGACGCAATCCTGGAAACGCTGAAGCGGGCGAGCAGCGGGCTGAAGGAGGCGGATGTCAGGTTCGCGCTCGCCGGAGGTTGTGCGGCGTACGCGCGCGGGGCCGCACCCTCGCTGCACGACGTCGACTTCGTCCTCCCCGTCGAGGACGTGCCGCTCGCGCTCGAAGCGCTGGGCAAGCTGGGCTTCGAGACGGTCAAACCGCCGGAGGACTGGCTGGTCAAGGCATTCGACGAGGGCAGGCTGGTGGATCTGATCTTCTCGATCTGTGATCACCCGATCACCCCGGAGCTGCTGAAGCGGGCCGAGCCGATGAAGACCTCGGCGGTGATCCTGCCCGTCCTGGAGGCCACCGACCTGGTCATCTCGTGGCTGCTGCCGTTCTCCGAGCACACCTGCGACTACGGCTCGCTGCTGCCCCAGGTCCGTGCCCTGCGCGAGCAGGTCGACTGGAACCGTGTCGCCGCCGTCGTGCAGGACTCCCCGTACGCCTCCACCTTCCTCACCCTTCTCGGGCGCCTCGATGTCATCCCCGGCTCCCTCGACTCCTCGGGCGACCCGGCCTGGCCCTGAAGTGCCGTCGGGGCGGCACCGGAAACGAGAGGGGGCCCCCCCGGGGGGGGGGGCCCCCAAGTGGTTGAGCGGGGCGGGGAAAACGGGGGCCCGGGCGCGCCACATAGGGAGAGGGGGGGGGGGGGGAAGAGTGTTTTTATAGTTGTGTTTATATAGGGGGGGGGCGGGTGAT
>NZ_JBEXGU010000329.1:0-4145 GCF_040607515.1 Streptosporangium sp. NPDC005286
CCAGCTTCACCTCACCGCTACGACGGCGAGGAGATGGTGGTCTTCCACCTCCATCCGGACAAATCAGCGCCTCGTGGCGCACTGCCCGTGGTGACGCCGACCCGAGTGGGGGGCCATGAAGTACACACGATGGCGTCCGGCCAGGTCAGCGGCTTGCGCTTAGCGCGACAGAGCAACCGTTCTGCCGGGTGTACCCGTTCGACCGCAGTCAGCCGACCAGGGGCAACATGATTGCGTGTACCTGGTGGCACGAGTGTTACCGACACCCCGGTTCGCCGCAGGCCCCGCGAGCGATGTGGCGAGTTCTCATCGAAATCGGCGACGGAGGCGCGCCTCTTGGACGATGGACCTACGTCTCCTCCACGGCGAGGTAGGAATCCCGGGCCGGATGCAGAACTTTAGTCCGGCGAGCATTACCCGCGTTGACCTGGACGATGTCACATCCATGGGGACCGGCTGCACTCCCTGACAACGGCACAAGGCCGACGACCCCAGGAGACGCGATCAGGGAGGTGGAGCCGTGGAGGTGGGTCTCGGGAGCGTGATCGTGCTCGGGCTCTTGTACGCCAGCCACTGCCTCAGGGTCTGGCTACGCGGGCGAGCCAAGCCGAGCACGGCCGGCGCGCAGGGTGCGAGTACGACCCCGGCCATGATCAGGGTGCTGCCCCCGGGCAGTCGGCTGACGGTCCGGGCGGCGGACGGCTCGATGGTCAAGGTCGATCTGGCTCGGGCAGCGGAGCCGCCCCATGGTCTATGACGACGCGGCCGTTGAGCCGCTCTTCCTGGCGGGGCGCCGCGAGGGCTGGCCAGGGCCGGCCCAGACCACCAGGCCGGTCGAGGCGAAGGCCTTGCCGGTGCAAGCGGCGGTCGCCGCCTTCTACGCGCAGGAGGCCAAGAAGCTGTTCGGGTTCGTGATACGGCTCGGCACCGACGACCCGGAGCTCGCCGCCGACATCGTGCAAGCCACCTTCCTGGACGCGTTAACCAGCTGGGACACGATTCGCGAGCACCGCGCCTGGATACGGCGCGTCGCCGAGCGCAAGCTGATGCGTGCCAAGGACCGCACACGGCTGAGAGAAGACCCGGTCGCCGAGCTGCCCGACGTCGAACGGGCGATGGCTCCCGGCCACCGCTCCGAGCTGCTGCGTCCCGACGCCGCGCTCGAACTGAGCGAGCAGATACAGCAAGTGACCCGCATGATCGCCAAGCTGCCCCACCGGCAGCGCATGGTGCTGGCCTGGCACCTGGACGGCTACTGCAACCAGGAGATCGCCAGGCACCTGCGAATGACACCGGACGCTGTCCGACAGAACCTCAAACGCGCCAAATCCGCCCTGAAGATCGCACATTACGGAGGTGAAGCATGACGCCGCGCGAGCAGTCCGATGCTGAGCTCGACGCGATTCTCGCAGCATTCAACCAGGCGGTGGACGACCTGGTGGATGAGGCGGTCGACATCGACTCCGGCTGGGAGGCGATCGTGAGCGCAAGATCGGCTTCCGATAACACCGCTGCCCTGCGGGCGATGCGCGATCGGATGCACCCCGCCTCCACACGCAAGGTGCTCCCCGTGGGAGACAGCCGCACCCGGCTGCCCCGGTGGGACAACATCCCGGTCCCCGCCGAGCCCAACGCCGGCGAGGTGGTGCACCACATCAGCGACGCCGACATCAGCGACAGGATCAGCCGTGCGATCCACCTCGCCCAGAGCCGTAAGGCCGGTCGTGCCGCGGACGACGTTGTGGAGGGTTCGGGGTCGCCGGCGATTCCCGGCGGCGATCTGCGGACGATGCGTAACGCTGACCGCGAGGAGACCCGGGCTGTGATCGCGCACTGGCGGGAGCTGTTGAGCAGGTGCCCGGCAGGGGCTCTCGGGATGGAAGGCTCGGCGAGGGTCGCGGAAATGGTGGCCGTACTGGCGGAGAGCTCGATCACGGACCGGGACGAGCACACCGCCTTGCACCTGATCCAGGCCGCTTTCCCCCATCTGGTGTTTCTGGGCCGCTGCCATCCGGCTGTGTTGGAGGTGCGGCGCGCCTGGGCCGAGTCCCTGTCCGAGCTCGGCCGGCACCGGCGGGCCGAGTCGAAGCTGCGTCGACTGAGCGAGGACGAACAGCGGGTGTTCGGCCTTCCCAACCCGCGCACCACGCTGCTGCTGCTGTGGGCGCTGGTCGGCCAAGGCCGTTTGCGGGAGGCTGAGGACGGCTTCGGCTCGTTGCAGGGCCGCCTGCTCCTGTCACAGGGCCCCGACAGTCCGATGCTGTGGCATCTGCAGTGCCGGCGCGCCTGGTTGCTGGGGCAGCAGGGACGGGTGGAGGAGTCGGTGAGCGACTACGACGCCGTCATCATCAACCGGATCCACGAGCTGGACGAAGACCATGCCGACACCCTGGACGCGCGGCACTCCAAGGGAAAGATCCTCGTCGTCGCCGGGCAAGGCGAACAGGCGCTGACCCTCCTGCGCAACCTGGGGGAAGACCGCGCGCGTATCCAAGGAGACCGGCATCCCGACACGCTGGAGACCCGCAAGTACCTTGGCCTGGCCCAGGCGCTGGCCGATCCACGCGACGACCGCGTCGTCGGCCGGGTCATCCATGACCTCGAAGAGTCCCTGCACCTTCAGGACAAGCGGCACGGCCCAGGCCATCCCATGAGCCGTGACACGGCGGCATGGCTCGGCCGGCTCCTCCGCCTCCAGGAGGCGATCCGTTTTCGGGAACCGCTCCCCGTTCTGCGTCAGGTCCTGGCCATCGACGCCACAGGCAAGGACGGGAGCGTGTGCGCCGATGTGCGGTAGTGGTCACCGCACGCTCAACCAGTTCCCCGATGGAACAGTACAGAGAGTGAGGGAGGCAGAATTGAAGCTCGGACTGCTCACGGCCGCGCTCGGCCAGATGTCCCTGGAGCAGGTTGCCGCCTGGGCGCCGCAGGCCGGATACCAGGCGCTGGAGGTGGCGGCCTGGCCGGTCGGCAGCGAACACATCCACCAAGCCGCCCACCTCGATGCGGCCGGCTTCACCGCCGATGACGCCGCCCGCGTGCGCGAGCTGCTGGACGGTCACGGCCTGACCATCTCCGCGGTGACCTACTGCGGCAACAACCTGCACGGCGATCCCGCAGAACGCGACCGCGTCCACCGTCACCTGCGGGCCTGCGTCGATGCGGCAGCGGTCTTGGGCGTCCGGTATGTCACCACCTTCATCGGCCGTGACGTCACCTTGTCGGTGGCCGACAACCTCAAGCAGGCCGAACAGCACCTGCCTCCGCTGACCGGCTACGCGGCGGACCGCGGCGTGAAGCTGCTTGCCGAGAACTGCCCGATGGAAGGCTGGCATCCCGACGGATACCCCGCCAATCTCGCCTACTCGCCCGAGCTGTGGGACTGGATGGCCGGACTCGGCTTCGGCCTCGCCTACGACCCCTCTCACCTGCCCTGGCTCGGCATTGACCCTCTCGACGCGCTGGAACACGCCCTGCGATCCGGCATTGTCGGCCACGTTCAGGCCAAAGACATCCAAATCGACCAGCGGGCCCGCACTCGCTACGGGGTGTTCGGCAAGACAGTCGGACGCACCTCTCCCACCGACGTCGGCTGGTGGCGCTACCGCGTTCCCGGCCGCGGGCAACTCGACTGGAACCAGATCATCGACGCACTCTATGCCGCTGGATATGACGGCGACGTCGCCGTCGAGCACGAGGACCCGGTGTGGGGCGGCACACTCGAGCGGACCCTGCAAGGCATGCAGATCGCCGCGCACACCCTACGACCGCTGATCCTCACCACGACGAGAGCTGAGGAGCTGGCCTAAAGGAGTCCCAGTAGTCCTGACGAAACTTTCGTCGGATATGCCCTTGACCTGCGGCGATGCGGGGCCAATATCAGGGCCTGAGATCGTTTCCGCTACGTTCCGTACCGGATTGTCCGGTCTGGAGCGTGGGGTGGTTCGGTGTCGGAGAAGATGTTCTCCAAGGAGCAGTTTGAGCAGTTGGGGGCCGGCCCGCATAAGGTCAAAACCCGCAATCAGTGGATCTTGACCACTGATGTACCGGATAACGCTCCTGAGTCGCGCGGCTACCGTCTCGACGGACCCGCAGGTCGCCCCTCTCCGGCCGGCGGTCATGTACCGGATAACTGTTCCTTATCC
>NZ_JBEXGU010000330.1:0-4121 GCF_040607515.1 Streptosporangium sp. NPDC005286
CTGGTCAGCAACAAACGCCGCACACCCCGCTCGGCCACCACATGCCGAGCCAGATGACCACCCAGACCACCGGTACCACCAGTGATCAACACCGTCCCCTCCGGGTCCCAGACCCGACCCGCCGCGTCGCCGACATCAGATCCTGGCGCCACCCGCGCCATCCGCGGAACCCGCAGCTCACCCTCGCGTACCGCCACCTGCGGCTCACCCGAGGCCGACACCCCGAGCAGTGCATCGAGCAGGGCCGGCCGCGAGGACTCCCGATCATCCAGGTCGACCAGCACGAACCGGCCCGGGTTCTCCGACTGGGCACTGCGGACAAGGCCCCACACCGCCGCAGCCGCCAGATCAGTGACCGCCTCACCCTCCCGCGCCTCGACCGCACCTCGGGTGACGAACACCAGCCGCGAAGCCTCGAACCGCTCATCGGCCAGCCACTGCTGCAGCAGGCCCAGGACATGTGCGACCAGCGCGTGCGTCGACTCCACCACGTTCTCGGCATCGACCGACCCGACGGTGACCATGACCACGTCCGGCACCGGATCCAGCGAGGCGAGATCTCCGCTCAGCTCGACCGCACTCGCACCGGCCTCCGCGTCCGGCACCTCCGACAGCGCGGTCCAATCCAGCCCGAACAACGAATCCCGCTCCACCCCACGACCACCACCGGCACCAACAAGCTGATCCGGCGAGAACGGGCGCAACACCAGCGACCGCGCCGACAACACCGGCTCCCCAGCCGCATCCACCGCGACCAGCGACACCGCATCATCGCCCACCCTGGCCAACCGCACCCGCAACAGCACCGCACCACCCGCGTGCAGGCTCACCTCACCCCAGGAAAACGGCAACCGCGTACCCCCCGCGGCATCCAGCCCGACAAAGGCCACCGCGTGCAACGCCGCATCCAGCAGAGCCGGATGCACCCCGAACGAACCCGCATCCGACGCCACCTGCTCAGGCAGAACGACCTCGGCGAACACCTCACCACCGGCACCGTGCCAGACCGCCCGCAATCCCTGGAAGAGCGGGCCGTACTCGAACCCGCCCGCGGCCAGTTCTTCGTAAAAACCGTCCGGCGCGATCGCGGTCGCGCCGACCGGCGGCCACACCGCCGCATCGAACGGCACGGCGGCCCGGCTGCCCGTGGCGAGCATGCCGGTGGCGTGCCGCACCCACGGCACATCGTCACCAGCCTGCGCCGACCGGGAATAGACGTTCAAAGCACGTCGGCCGGTCTCCTCCGGCGCACCCACCGCGATCTGCACCACGACCGCGTCATCCTCACCCAGCACCAGCGGCGCGGCCAGCGTCAACTCCTCCACCAGGTCACAGCCGACCTGATCACCCGCCCGCACCGCCAACTCCAGGAACCCGGTCCCCGGGAAGAGCACCATCCCGGCCACCACATGATCGGCCAGCCACGGATGGGTCCGCAGCGAGATACGCCCGGTCAGCACCACCCCATCGGAATCGGCCAGCCCGACCGTCGCGCCCAGCAGCGGATGCCTCGTCGCGGTCAGGCCCAGAACGCGGGCATCACCGCTCTGCCTGGCGTTCGGCCAGAACCACTGGTGCTGGAAAGCGTAGGTGGGCAGGTCGACCCGGCGCCCACCCGGCAGCACCGCCCGCCAGTCCACCGGCACCCCGTGCACATGCAGCTCGGCCAGCGCCGTCATGGACGCGACCTGCTCGTCGCGGTCCTTACGCAATACCGGCACCAGCACCGCGTCCGACCCGGGCACCTCCGCGTCGGCGGCCAGGGTATCGGCGGCCATCGCGGTCAGCACACCATCGGGGCCCAGCTCCAGATACGCCCGCACGCCCCGCGCGTGCAGCGCCCGGACGCCATCGGCGAAACGGACCGCGCCCCGCACCTGCTCCACCCAGTAATCCGGCGAGCACAGCTGCTCGGCCGTCGCCTGCTCCCCGGTAAGGGTGGACACCACAGGAATCCGCGGCGGGTTGTAGGACAGCCGGTGAGCCAGCTTACGGAAGTCCTCCAGCATCGGATCCATCAACGGCGAATGGAACGCGTGCGACACCCGCAACCGCCGGGTCCTGACCCCCCGCTCCTCCAGAGCGGCGGCCACCTCCAGCACCGCCTCCTCGACCCCGGAGACCACCACCGAGGCCGGACCGTTCACCGCCGCGACCGACACCTGGTCCTCGCGCCCGGCCAGCAGCCCGACGACCTCCTCCTCGGACGCCCGCACCGACGCCATCGCCCCACCCGCGGGCAGCGCCTGCATCAACCGCGCCCGACCCGCCACCAGCACACACGCATCACTCAGGGACAACACCCCGGCCACATGCGCCGCGGTGATCTCCCCAATCGAATGACCGGCCAGCACATTCGGCCGCACTCCCCACGAGGACACCAACCGGAACAACGCCGTCTCCACCGCGAACAGGGCCGGCTGCGCCCACCCCGTCCGATCCAGCGACCCCGCCTCAGCCGTACCCGGCTCGGCGAACAGAACTTCACGCAGCGGCCCATCGAGCAGCGGGTCCAGCTCCGCGATCACCGCGTCCAACGCCTCGGCGAACACCGGGAACCGGTCATACAGCTCCCGGCCCATCCCCGCCCGCTGGCTGCCCTGACCGGTGAACAGGAAGGCGAGCTGCGGCTCCGCCCCGGCCACCCCGGCCACCACGCCCACACCCGGCAGGCCCTCGGCCAGCGCACCCAGCCCGGCCAGCGCACCATCACGGCCCTCGGCCAGCACCACCGCCCGATGCTCGAACACCGACCGCGTCGTCGCCAGCGAGAACGCCACATCGGCCAGATCCAGACCGGGCTCGCCGTCCACACGCGAAGCCAGTTGTCCGGCCTGCGCCCGCAATGCCTCCGCCGTACGGCCCGACACCAGCACCGGAACCACACCCGCAGCCGGCATCCGTTTCTGCGAAGCGTCTTCTCCTTCCGGTGCTTCCGGCCCCTGCTCGAGGATCAGGTGCGCGTTGGTGCCGCTGATCCCGAACGACGACACACCCGCCCGGCGCGGACGACCGGTCTCCGGCCACTCGACCGGCTCGGTCAGCACTTCCACCGCGCCCGAGGCCCAGTCCACATGCGACGACGGCGCATCCACGTGCAACGTCTTGGGCAGCATCCCGTGCCGGAGAGCCATGACCATCTTGATCACACCGGCCACGCCCGCCGCCGCCTGGGTGTGACCAAGGTTCGACTTGATCGACCCCAGCAACAGCGGCCGATCCTCGTCCCGGTCCTGGCCGTAGGTGGCCAGCAGCGCCTGCGCCTCGATCGGGTCACCCAGCGTGGTGCCGGTGCCGTGCGCCTCGACCGCGTCCACCTCGGTGGGATTCAAGCCCGCCACGGCCAGCGCCTGACGGATCACCCGCCGCTGCGACGGACCGTTCGGCGCGGTCAGACCGTTGGACGCACCATCCTGATTGATCGCCGAACCCCGTACCACCGCCAGCACCTGGTGACCGTTGCTGCGCGCGTCCGACAGCCGCTCCAGCACCAGCATGCCCACACCCTCGGAATAGCTCGTGCCGTCCGCCGCGTCAGCGAAGGACTTGCACCGGCCGTCGCCGGCCAGCCCACCCTGCGCGCTGAAACCGATGAACACCCCCGGGTTGGCCATCACGGTCACGCCACCGGCCAGCGCCAGCGAACACTCCCCAGACCGCAGCGCCTGCGCCGCCATGTGCATCGCCACCAGCGACGACGAGCACGCGGTGTCCACCGTCACCGCCGGACCCTCCAACCCCAGCGCATACGAAATCCGGCCGGTCGCAACGCTGGCCGCCGTACCGGTGCCGATGAAGCCCATCGCCTCCGGCGGGAGGTCGACGCTCATCCCGTAGTCGCTATACATCACGCCGGCGAACACACCCGTGTGGCTGCCCCGCAAGGAGACCGGGTCGATCCCGGCCCGCTCGAAGGCCTCCCATGACGCCTCCAGCAGCAGTCGCTGCTGCGGGTCCATCGCCAGCGCCTCACGCGGCGAGATCCCGAAGAACCCCGGATCAAACTGCGCGGCACCCTCCAGGAAACCGCCCTCGTGCACATAGCTGGTGCCCTGGCTCTCCCGATCCGGGCTGTACAACGCCCCCAGATCCCAGCCCCGCGTCGTCGGGAACTCACCGAT
>NZ_JBEXGU010000331.1:0-4108 GCF_040607515.1 Streptosporangium sp. NPDC005286
CCGGCCGCGGTGGGCGGCAGCCCGACCTGGGCGCAAAACCCCTCCAGCAGCGGCTCGCACTCACCCCACGACAGCAGGTTGGCGCTCCAGTCGGCGTACTCATTCGAGCCGATCACCGCGATGTCGCCGGTGCGCAACTCCTCGGCCAGGTAGGTGAACACCATCACCTCGAAATGCCGCCGCACCACCATCCCCGCCTGGCGGCGGTCGGTGATGGCGCGCCGCCAGTTGCCCGAGGCGAACATGATGCCCGACTCAAGGCCGCCCCCGCCGACCGGCGGGGGCAGTGGGATGAAGTCGCGCCGCTTGGCCTCATGAGCGCGAGCGTGCTCCAGCGCCACCAGCACCGAGTCATCGCGGGAAGCGGCCTTCAGCTCCAGCTTGGCGACCAGGTCGAACATCACCGCCCGGTCCCGCTTGAAGAACCGGTGCGCCAAAACCTCATAGTTGTCACCGTGGAAGGCCGACACCTCCTCGATGTCGGCCAGCTGGGAGGTGAACCCGCCGGCCTGGCGCACCGCGGCGACCGCACGGGCCGCTCCCTCGCCCGGTGTGGGGCCCTCGGGGTCGAGATGCTCCAGCACGGTGCGGTAGGTGCCGATCAGCCGCTCGCTGACCGTGCGCTGGCGCTGGCGGATCTCCTCCAGCGCGGCCTTGGCCTTCTTCAGGTTCGCCGCCACCCGCTTGCACAACATCTCGGCCAGGTCGTCACGGGCCCGCATCCGCGCGGTATGCAACAGGCACACCAGCAGCGCCACCTGTTTGACCGGCTCATAGCGCGACAAGGTGTCGGCGTCCTGAGCAGCGGCCTCACCTGCGAAATCAGCGATCTTGGTGGGGGCGATGCCCTCCAGCCACGCCCCGGTCTCGCCCAGGGCGTCGATCTCGTCCAGGTACTTGGCCTGGGCCGCAAATCGCGTCCAGGTGGGGCGCTGGGCTGGCTTCTTCAGCCGGTTGAACATCGACCTTCCGTCAGGGCCCGTCGTCGTCAGCAATGTCTGCATCCGCTGGCGGCCTTGCGGTCCCATTCGCTCGACGACGCGCATGAAGATCTCGGTGTTGACCCTGGCCCGGATGGTGGCGGTCATCTCATCCAGCGTGGTGAACCCCGGCAGTTCCAGGGACGCCTCGATCAGGCGTTCCAGCGCCACGTTGATCAGGTCCGGCGGGTTGTTCTTCGCCAGCGCCGCCTCAGCGATCGCCTTGGCGGCCACGGCCCGCGCCCGCGGCTGGTCATAGATCACGCCCTGGCGCGCCCGGATCTGCTTGCGGTGCCATTTGGCGGTGCGCCCGGCCCCATGGTCGGGTTCGACGTCCGGCCCGAGCGCCAGGGAGCGCCGCACATGGTCGACGACCACCTCGGGGATCTCCTGCCTGGAAGGGAAGCGTGCCATCTTCTGAAAGCACTTCAGCGCCAGCACTACCGCGAACAGCGCCTGCGGGCTGCTGGTCCGCTCTTGAGCCCAGGCCGTTTCCTCGGCAGTCGGGGTGAAGAACACATGCACCGCCCTCGCCGAGGTCAGGCGCTTGAACTGCGGGTAGGCGGTCCGCTCGATCGACGTCACGCGAGCCCTTTCCGGGTGAACACCTCCAGAATCCGCCCACCGTAACGACAGATGATCAACACCTGCCCGCCGTTCACCAAACCGCAACCAAAGCAACGCAGACGGTCACACATCAGGCTTCAGTGCGGGGTTCGACCAGTCATTGCCCCTAATGAGTGTTAGCGAGTCGCCGTCCGGCAGACTCGGTGCCTGGCAGCCGCCGGCAGGTGAGCACTTATTGCCCCTGGACCTTGAGTCCCGCGGAAAGATCGTGCCCCTGCCGGTCGGCCAGGCGGGCAGACCAGTGACGGGTCGCATGATCAGGCTTCCATCAAGCCACGCACGAGCGTTCCGGCACGCACCCTCGGAGATGCTCCGAGAAGAGGCGACAGATCCATCACAAGGCATCCAGACGGAGCCGGGATGTCGTTGGGTCAGCCTCACCGGAGCACCTCCTGTCCTTGCAATCTCCTCAGCAAGGGCTGTTATTGCTGCCCCTTGAGTCTCACTGGATGTCGTGCCCGCCTGATTAAGGCGTGAGCACTGCTTCATTAGGTCGCTGATAGTTCTCCCTCAGGCTGCTCACCAGCGGTGTCGGAGAGGGAAGAGACGTTGCGACTGTTCGTGGGAGATGACTGGGCCGAGGCGCATCACGATGTCGAGTTGATGGACGCTTCAGGTCGGCGGCTGGCCAAGGCGCGGCTGCCGGAGGGCGTGGCGGGGATGGCCCGGCTGCACGCGATGATCGCCGAGCAGGTGGGCGACCTCGCTGAGGAGGACGTCGAGGTCGTGGTCGGGATCGAGACCGACCGAGGTCCGTGGGTGCCGGCACTGGTGGCCGCCGGCTACACGGTGCTGGCGGTGAACCCGCTGCAGGCGGCCCGCTACCGGGAACGGCTGGGCGTGTCGGGGGCCAAGAGCGACGCCGCGGACGCGCACATGCTCGCCGACATGGTCCGCACCGACTCCCACCAGCTGCGTCCCGTCGCCGGGGACACTGACCGGGCCGAGGCGGTCAAGGTCGTGACCCGGATGCACAAGACGCTGATCTGGGAACGAACCCGGCACACCCAGCGGCTGCGGCACACGCTGCGGGACTACTTCCCCGCCGCCCTGACGGCGTTCGAGGACCTGGACGCGCCGGACGCGCTGGAGTTGCTGACCAAGGCGCCGGACCCGGCATCGGCGGCGAAGCTGACCATCGGGCAGATCCGCGTGGTGCTCAAGCGGGCTCGCCGCCACAACATGGCCGACAAAGCCGCACAGATCCAGGCCGCCCTGCGGGCCCGGCACCTGGGTCAGCCTCCTGCGGTCACCGCCGCCTACGCGGCTTCGATACGTGCCCTGGCCGCTGTCCTGCTGACACTGAACGCGCAGATCACGGCCATGCGCAAGGAGGTCGAGGCCCATTTTGGCCGGCACCCGGCCGCTGAGATCATCCTCTCCCAGCCCGGCCTGGGAGCGATCCTCGGCGCCCGGGTGCTCGCGGAGTTCGGCGACGACCCCGACCGCTATGCCTCGGCCAAGGCTCGCAAGAACTACGCCGGCACCAGCCCCATTACCCGGGCCTCCGGCAAGAGGAAGGTCGTCACCGCCCGGTTCGTCCACAATGATCGGCTCATCGACGCGCTCATCGCCCAGGCGTCCACAGCGATCAGCGTCTCGCCCGGCGCACGCGCCTACTACGACAAGCAACGCGCCCGCGACGCCGACTACAACGCCGCCCTCCGCCAGGTCGCCAACCGGCTCGTCGGCATCCTGCACGGCTGCCTCAAGACTGGCGCCCTCTACGACGAGGCGATCGCTTGGTCGCATCGAGAGAGGCTTGCTTGAGCCGAGATACGGGGAAACCCCGTCTGTCCGGTTCTGAGGGGACCGGGGCGCAGCAATGCGCCCCGGTTACCCGATTGCTGAGCGATGAGGGAAAAGGCGTCCGTCTGAGGCGTCAGGTGGGGATCAGGAAGGCGTTGCGCTAAAAGCCCCGGCGTCGGGGTTCGCTGTTGAAGCGTCGTAATGGAACAGATGACATCGAAACCTGGGTCTTATCCGGCCTTGGGATGAGCCTGGCGGATGCCCGCTTACTGGCCAGGTGGTGTCCGGCGTAAAGGCGGCGCGAGCCTGATCTGCTGCTCGTGCGCGGAACGTGAGAAGGCGTGTCCCGATACCTCTGCCCGCAGATCGCCTGTCTGCGGGTGGTGACAGGGAGCCTCCCAAGCGGAGAACCCGCAAGGGATTGAGTACCGTCGCGGGATCACGCCGGCGGACTGGCCCGTAGTAGGGGCCCCGCTCGGGTCGGCGCCACCAGGGGCAAAGTAGCTCTGCGTGACGGCGGTGACGGTGTGTGCGTCGCAGAAATGGTCGATTGCGCGAGGTCAGTGCTGCCCTCGTTCAGTGAGGCGTTCACCCAGGTCACGGCTCGCAGAACTCCTCTCACAACCGGAACGTTCTGAGAGACGGTTCTGAGATACTCACGACCTGCGCGAACGCTCTACTTGTTGGGTCGGACCGGGGCGCAGTGCTGGCCTTGCGGCCAGTCCGTTTCCCCGGCCCGCCCGCCGAACCCG
>NZ_JBEXGU010000332.1:0-4103 GCF_040607515.1 Streptosporangium sp. NPDC005286
GGCCCGCCCGGCTTCTACCGCTACCAGGTGGTCTCCGTGAGCGGCTCCAGCCCCTACACACTGAAGACCAAAGCCCCCTGATCCGCCTTCCGCGGGAGGTTCCACGGGACGTCCACCGTGGTGCGGTGCCTGCGGGCAGTGGCGGAGCGACCCTGGGGCTGGGGAGCTCTGTCCGGCAGGTAACACGCCCTGTCTCGTAGAGTGAGACAAGTGGCCGAGACGGCGGAACGGCGATGTAGAGTGCTTAGGACCTGCGTGTCAGGTTTCCAACTGAATATTTGCTCATCCAGAGGGGTGGAGGGATCGGCCCTGCGAAGCCCCGGCAACCATCCCGGTTCAAGACTCGTGATCGACACGAGGTCAGCCGGGACAGGTGCCAATTCCGGTCTGTGACCAGGGTGGTCCGCAGACGAAGATGAGGGAAAGGCCTCGCTTCATGGCGCTCGCAACCACTGAGAACACCACCACCTCGCTTGGTCGTGTCGAAGACACGCAAAACCAGCAGTTCGGCCCCGCCGTGGCCCTGTCCTGTCGCGAGTGCGGTGCCCGCTACGACCTCGGCCCGAGCTTCGCCTGTGCCGAGTGTTTCGGGCCCCTTGAGATCGCCTACGACTTCGGGCGAGTGACCCGGGAGCAGATCGCCGAGGGGCCGGCCAACATCTGGCGTTACCGCTCGCTGCTGCCCGTCCCCGCCGACGTGGCCGCCAAGCCCAACATGGAGCCCGGCTGGACCAGGCTCGTCAACGCCGGCAACCTCGCCCGTGAGCTGGGCATGCGCTCGCTGCACGTGAAGGACGACTCCGGCAACCCCACGCACTCCTTCAAGGACCGCGTGGTGGCCATCGCCGTCGAGGCGGCCCGTAACTTCGGCTTCCACACCCTCTCCTGCTCCTCCACCGGCAACCTGGCCGGTGCCGCTGCCGCCGCCGCCGCGCGGGCCGGGCTGGACGCCTGCGTGTTCATCCCCGCCGACCTGGAGCAGGCCAAGGTCGTCATGGCCTCCGTGTACGGGGGCAGGCTCATCGGCATCGAGGGCACCTACGACGACGTGAACCGTTTCTGCTCGGAGCTCATCGGCGACGAGCTGGGCGAGAAGTGGGGCTTCGTCAACGTCAACCTCCGGCCGTACTACGCCGAGGGCTCCAAGACGCTGGCGTACGAGATCGCCGAGCAGCTCGGCTGGCGCGTTCCCGACCAGATCGTCGTGCCGGTCGCGTCGGGCTCCCAGCTCACGAAGATCGACAAGGGTTTCAAGGAGCTGATCGAGCTCGGTCTCGTCGAGGACAGGCCGTACAAGATCTTTGCGGCCCAGGCCGAGGGGTGCTCCCCGGTCTCCGCCGCCTACAAGGCGGGCCACGACGTGATCCGCCCGGTGAAGCCGGACACGATCGCCAAGTCGCTGGCGATCGGCAACCCCGCCGACGGCCCGTACGTGCTGGACATCGCCCGCCGTACCGGCGGCGCGGTCGAGGACGTCACCGACCCCGAGATCGTCGACGCGATCCGGTTGCTGGCCAGGACCGAGGGCATCTTCGCCGAGACCGCCGGAGGTGTCACCGTCGGCGTGCTTCGCAAGCTGGTCGCGGCAGGGAGGCTCGACCCGGAGGCGGAGACCGTGGTTCTCAACACCGGCGACGGTCTCAAGACCCTCGACGCGGTGGCCGCCGAGGCGCGCCCCACCGCTGTGATTCGCCCCTCTCTTGACGCATTCCGTGCGGCAATCGCCTAGAAATCGTGAAAGGTACTGAATTATGAGCGTTTCTGTGCGGATTCCGACGATTCTCCGGACTTACACCGATGGTGCTGCCGAGGTGAGCGGAGAGGGTGAGACCCTGCGCGACGTCCTCCAGAAGCTTGACGCGGACTTCCCGGGGGTCGGCGCCCGAATTCTTGATGAAACGGGTAAGATTCGCCGTTTTGTCAACGTCTATGTCGGAGATGAGGATGTCCGCTTCGCCGACAACCTCGACACGGCCACGCCCTCCGGCGTCCAGATCTCCATCATCCCGGCGGTCGCCGGGGGCTGAGTCCCCCCCGCCCGCGCTGCGCCGGTCGCACCCGCCTCACCTTCCGAGGCGCTCGCGACGCCTCTCCATGACACCCGCCCGGCTCCGGCCGCGTGCGGGTGTCCTGCTTTGTGGGGTAAACCGGTATTCGCGGTGGGGAAAGATAATGTAATCTTTAACTAACTAATAGTGATAGTCAAACTGTGCTCTCGTACTAAATGCTCTTGTAAAGAGCTAGTTTGGTGCTTGACTCTGTTGCCCTACCGGTTCCCACAGGTATGGTCGAGAACGATCGATGTGGCGAAGTCCGCCCCGGAGATTGAGGACTTCGCGCGAGGAATGGGCGTCGTCCTTAAGTCCAGTAAGAGGAGTCGCAAGTGGCGCAGGGCACCGTCAAATGGTTCAACGCGGACAAGGGCTACGGCTTCATCGCGGTAGACGGTGGTAAGGATGTGTTCGTCCATTACTCCGCGATCATGATGGATGGCTACCGTGCACTCGAGCAGGGCCAGCGAGTCGAGTTCGAGATCACCCAAGGTCAGAAGGGTCCCCAGGCGGAGTCCGTCCGGGCGGTCTGACATGGCCGTCCCGTGAACCCGCAGGGAGGGGTCGGTGGACCCCGCGGCAACGCAGTCCGCTGGATCCACACCACCTAGGCCCGGCTCGCCTCCCCAACCGGCGAGCCGGGTCTTCGCTTTGCGCGGAACGCACGCCCGCATGACGCGGAGCATGCGCTGACGTGGCCCGGAGCGGATGTCCGCGCCGGGCGCGGCGCAGGTCAAGGGATCGTGGCTTGCACTCGACAAGGTAGAGTGCTAAACACATTGTTGGCACTCGCGCATAGAGAGTGCCAACCCTGGATCGAGGCGATGGGGCCCACCGAACGGAGTCGTGGGCCCACATGCCGTCGCGGGCGTCGGCTCGGTCCGGTGCAAGCCACCCTGTCTCTGGGAGGTCTAGCCGTATGGCAGCCAAGATGATCGCGTTTAACGAGGACGCCAGGCGCGGTCTCGAGCGTGGCATGAACCAGCTCGCGGACGCCGTTAAGGTGACCCTCGGCCCCAAGGGCCGCAATGTCGTTCTGGAGAAGAAGTGGGGCGCCCCCACCATCACCAACGATGGTGTCTCCATTGCGAAGGAGATCGAGCTCGAGGACCCGTGGGAGAAGATCGGGGCCGAGCTCGTCAAGGAGGTCGCCAAGAAGACCGACGACGTCGCGGGTGACGGCACCACCACCGCCACCGTGCTCGCTCAGGCTCTCGTACGCGAGGGTCTCCGCAACGTCGCCGCCGGCGCCAACCCGATGTCCCTGAAGAAGGGCATCGAGGCCGCCGTCGAGCGAGTCTCGGAGGAGCTGTCCAAGCTGGCCAAGGACGTGGAGACGAAGGCGCAGATCGCCTCCACCGCTTCCATCTCCGCGGGTGACCCGCAGATCGGCGAGATGATCGCCGAGGCGATGGACAAGGTCGGCAAGGAAGGTGTCATCACCGTCGAGGAGAGCAACACCTTCGGCCTGGAGCTTGAGCTCACCGAGGGCATGCGCTTCGACAAGGGCCTCACCTCGATGTACTTCGTGACCGACCCGGAGCGTATGGAGGCCGTCCTCGACGACCCGTACATCCTGGTCGTCAACTCCAAGGTGTCCGCCAACAAGGACCTGCTCCCGGTTCTCGACAAGGTCGTGCAGGCCGGCAAGCCGCTGCTGATCATCGCCGAGGACGTCGAGGGCGAGGCCCTGGCCACCCTGGTCGTCAACAAGATCCGCGGTCTGTTCCGCTCGGTCGCCGTCAAGGCGCCCGGCTTCGGTGACCGCCGCAAGGCCATGCTGGGCGACATCGGCATCCTGACCGGTGCCCAGGTCATCAGCGAGGACCTCGGCCTCAAGCTGGAGTCCACCACGCTGGACCAGCTCGGCCGTGCCCGTCAGGTCATCGTCACCAAGGACGAGACCACCATCGTCGACGGCGCCGGTGACGCCGAGCAGATCGCCGGTCGGGTCAATCAGATCCGCGCCGAGATCGACAACACCGACTCCGACTACGACCGCGAGAAGCTCCAGGAGCGTCTCGCCAAGCTGGCCGGCGGCGTGGCCGTCAT
>NZ_JBEXGU010000333.1:0-4081 GCF_040607515.1 Streptosporangium sp. NPDC005286
CCGGCCAGCAGCAGCAGTCCCGCGATGCCGATCAGCTCGTCGGTACTGAGATCGTGGCCGTGCTCGCGCACCAGCATGCCCAGCATGTCCTCGCCCGGGTCCGCCTGCGCGCGGGCCACGAGGTCGGCCATGTAGGCGCGGTCCTCCCGCTGTGCCGCGTTCCGCTGCTCCGTCGGCAACGACACATCCAGCAGGCGCACGGCACGCTCGTGGAACTCGGCGCGGTCGGCATGCGGCACGCCCAGCAGCTCGCAGATCACCAGCGATGGCACCGGCAGCGCGAAGTGCGCCACCAGATCGGCCGGCTTGCCGGCCCGCTCCAGATCGTCCAGGGCCGCTTGGACGATCTCGGTGATCCGCGGCTCGAGCCTGCGCATCCGGCGTACCGTGAACTCCGGGGTGAGCATCCGGCGCAACCGCGTGTGCTCGGGCGGGTCGAATCCGATCAGCTTCCCGGCCCGCATCGTGGCCAGCTCGTCGGCGTTCATCTGCCCAGATCCTGGGAACGGCGTCAGGGCGCTGCTGAACCGGGCCGGATCCGCCAGCACCTGGCGAACGTCCTCCTGGCGGCAGACCAGGTATGCGGGTAGGCCGAACGGCGTCTCCACCCGCACCACACCCTCGCCATCGCGAGCCCGGGCCAGCTCCTCGACCGGGTTGAGCCCGTTCCGCCTGAGGATGCGGTGACGAATCCAGGCGCCCAAAGAGATCGGACTGTGCATTTGGCTCGGAGGGAACTACTGAGTCCCCGATGAGTCCCCGAGGGCGAGGTTCGGAGGAAGCCCTTGTTCTCGAAGTTCCGGGCCGTGGCGTTCCGAGAACAAGGGCAAGGCCGTGCCGTACGGACTGCTCAGGGTTGGGTGTCGAGCCACTCCTGGAAAGTGGGTCCGGCGAGCTTGGCGTGCGGGCTGGGCAGGAACCCGCCGTTGGCGGCGATCTCGGCATCGGGCATGCTGGAGCCGTCGACGCCGACGACCTTGATGCCTCGGCGGGCGCCGAGGAGTTGGGCCGCCTCCGCCATGGTCTCCTTGCGGGGTCCGGCGATCTCAGGGATCGGTGTTCCTCGGGCGGGCGCGTCGAGGTCGGTGGCCAGGTCGACCAGTGTCTCGGCCACGGTGCGGCAGGCCACGAGCTGGGTGGGCAGGGCCGGGATGTAGGCGACGTCGCCCTGCTGCCAGTCCAGGATCTGACCGACGAATTCGTGGAACTGCGCGGCCCGCAGGATGCGGACGGGGAGCGGGCCGGACAGGAGGAGTTCCTCGTGCACCTTCTTGGCGGCGACGAAACCGGCGGTGGCCTTGTCGACGCCGATGATGGACGCCATGGCGATCTGGGCGACCCCCGCCTTCTGACCGTACTCGTGCAGATTGCGGGCCGACGTGCGGAAGAACTCCGTCGCCGCCTCCTGGTCGGAGGCATGCCAGGAGGCGACGTCGATGATGGCCTCGATCCCGGTGAGGGCCTCGGCCAGGCCATCACCGGTGATGATGTCCACGCCGGTGGCTCGGGACATCGGCACGACCTGGTGCCCCCGTTCGGTGAGGACGTCGACGACGTGGCGGCCCAGCCGCCCGGTTGCCCCTGCCACCGCGAACCTATCGATGCTCATGCTGTATGCCCTTCTTACTCGCTGTAGTTCTGGCCGGGGGGCATACCGGGGATCGGCTTGGCGATGAGAGCGGCGGGGGTGAAGAAGCCGATGTGGGCGATCGCCATGATGAGCGTCCACATCGCCTTGTCGTCGTAGTGCGCGGACGCCTTGGCGTACAGCTCGTCGGGGACGCGCTCCCCGGACGGGTTCGGGGTGAGGACGGCCTCCACCAGCGCCAGCGCGACCCGTTCGGCGTCGGTGAAGTAGGTGGCGTCGTGCCAGGTGGCCACGGCGGTGATGCGCTCCTCTGATTCCCCGATCCTGCGGAGGTTGTTGGTTTCCCGGATGGTGAAGTACGTGCTGCCGAGGATCTGCCCGGCGCGCAGCTGCAGCAGGCCGATGGTCGTCGGGGAAATCGCACCGTTCCTGAGGACCTTGTGCAGGCCTTCGCCGACTTCTGCAAGCTCGGGGACGAAGGGGAGGGGGTTGGGCATGCGCGACCGCAGGTCCTCCTGCTTGGTCGTCGTGTCGGTCGTCGTGGGTGTGGACATGGTGAGGCCTTCCCTTCTCAAGCTCAACTCGTGATCTTGCGTGCCGTAGTGCCGTACGGATCGTTCGCGCGGCGTCCTGACGACCACGAGACGCCGGCGCCCCGATCCCTGTAACAGCGCGGCCATGTGACATAGGCCACCTGCCGTGGGTGTTACAAAGCGGTAGGGGCCGGCGTCTTGTGCGTGTGGCAGTGCTAAGAGCGAACAGGCGGGAGCCGGACATGAGCGAGCGCAGCGAACGCAGTGCGGACCCAGCCGAGCCGCTCGATCGTGCCGACTCCGTGGACTCCATGGACTCGGCTACCAAGGCGTTCGTTGCCCACCGCAACCTGCTGTTCACCGTCGCCTACGAGATGCTCGGCTCGGCCGCCGACGCCGAGGACGTCCTGCAGGAGACCTGGCTGCGCTGGGTGGACGTCGATCTGACCACTGTGCGGGAGGAGCGTGCCTACCTGGTGCGGATCGTCACCCGGCAGGCGCTGGACCGGCTGCGCGCGCTCGGCCGGCGTAAGGAGTCCTACGTCGGGCCGTGGTTGCCCGAGCCGTTGCTGACCGCGCCTGATGTGGCCGAGGACGTCGAGCTCGCCGAGAGCGTCTCGATGGCGATGCTGCTGGTGCTGGAGACGCTTCAGCCGACCGAGCGGGCGGTGTTCGTGCTGCGCGAGGTGTTCGATCTGGACTACGACGAGATCGCCGAAGCCGTCGACAAGAGCCCGGCCGCGGTCCGCCAGATCGCCTACCGGGCGCGGGCACACGTCGCCGCGCGCCGACCACGCGGCATCGCCTCCCCGGCCGAGACCCGAGCCGCACTCCAGGCCTTCCAGCGAGCGGTCGAAACCGGCGAATTGCAGAGCCTGCTCGACGTCCTCGCGCCGGATGTCGTCGCCCTGAGCGACGGCGGCGGAGTCAGGCATGCCCTGCTACGGCCCGTTGTGGGGGTCGACAACGTGGCTCGCCTACTGGCCGTCGGCTGGTGGAAACGCGACGCGGAAAGGTCGACCGAGCTGGTACAGATCAATGGCGGCCCTGGGCTGCTCGTGCGAGTCGATGGGGAGATCGACGGAGTGGTGGCGGTGCGCGTGGAGAACGGCTACGTCACCGGCGCCTACCACGTGCGCAATCCCGAGAAGCTGTCGCGCGTGGAGCGGGAGACCGCAGTGAGCCGCTGAGGCCGCAACGACCTACCGCCCGCCGCGCTTCGCCCCCACCCCGTTGTCGATCAAGCCCCGGAACCCAGACGTTGTTCTCCATCTTGCCGTCGACGCCTATCGCCTGGTGGGGGACCGGAACGGATATTCGTCGCACTCCTTGCCCGGACCCTGTTCGGGAAGATCCGGGCAATATGTTCTCCGAGCGCTCCGGACCCTGGAGTTGAACAACGGGCCGTCGGGGGCACGCTCACTGTTGGCCCGCCTGGTCAAGGGGACCTTCACGCACTGCCCTGGGTTGGGTGCTCCCACGCACGCGTCGTAGTTTCCGGGGAACTTCTTGGTGATGGGCCTTCCCTGCTTGTCCACCTTCGGATTCGTGCCCTGCGGGTTCTGGAAGGCGTACTGGATATGCTGCGCCACCTCTGCGCGGTGGGGGTCTCCGGTGTACATGGTGTAGATCCGGTCGGCGCCGAGGAACCTGCGCCCTCCGGTGTTGCCGGTCCATGAGCCTGTTCCGTCGGCCCTGAGGACGGGGTAGTTGATGCGCTCGCTTTGGGCCGCAGCGTGCAGTTTCCCCAGGCTCTTCCCCCTTGCCGGGGGTGCGCATCCAGTCGAGTTCGTCAAGCCACCAGGCGTAGGCGGGGTTCGACCCACATAAGCCCAAAACCCACATTCACCAGGTGTTGCCGCTGGTCGGGAGTCTGGTGGGCGGCACTCGGCGGTCATGTACCGGATAAGGAACACATATAACGTGCAATAACCCCCGCCCGAGAGGGGGGGAGAGGTAA
>NZ_JBEXGU010000334.1:0-4066 GCF_040607515.1 Streptosporangium sp. NPDC005286
GTGGACGAGGCCCAGTTGGATGAGGCAGTAGGCCTCGTCGTACTCCCTGCCGGATGCCAGGCATGCCCGCCTGGCACGGGCCGAGGCCGCCGTACCGCCCGGATGCCGGGTGCGTCAGCCATCCGGAAGGGCGAACTTTATCCCTGAATGAAATGGATACGGCATTGCCTGCGGATTCGTCGATCCGTAGCATCCGTCACATGTCCATCACGCGTGAGTTCGCCTATGCCTCGTCCTCGCGTCCCGCTGACGGCGAGTGCGTGTGGTACCGCTCCAAGGGTGACGTCTACGACCTGATCCGTACGGGCAGCGACGGGGACTTCCGGTATCACGCCTTCCACGCCCGCGACGGCCGCTATCTCCAGGCGTTCGCCTCCTGGCAGGACGGCATGGAATGGATCAGGGAGCGTGTCGAGGAGGATTAGGACCGCCTGCCGCGGACGCGTCGGGTACGAGGCGCAACGCCGGGCGCTGGTCGGGCAGGTCGAGTAGTTCACGCACCCGGGAGACCGGCCAGGCCAGCTGGGCGGCGAGCCGCTCCATGGTGAGGCCGGTCTCGCCGACGGCCAGGTCGAAGGCCTGGCGCAGCAGCACGGGCCGCTCGCCGGGGTAGCCGCTGATCGGCTCGGCGGCGAAGCCCGGCTGGTCGCGGAGCGTCTTGAGCCGCTGGTAGGCGCGGCTCGCCGCCGAGTCGGAGATCAGACCGACCTCGCGGCAGCGGTACAGCAGGGAGTCGACGGACACGCCCCAGGTGCGCTTGAGCTCGACCAGCCTGCGCAGGTCGAGGCGGCCGGGCAGCTCGGGCAGGATGCTGTCGCGCGGGGTGAGGAACTCGGCGGCGAAGACGTCGGCCTCGCGCTCCTGCTGGGTGTCTCCCGAGGCCGTGTCACCGTGCAGCACCAGATGGCCCAGCTCGTGGGCGGCGGTGAAGCGGTAGCGGTGGATGTCGTCGAACCGGTTGGCGGTCAGCACCACGATCGGGCGCGGCAGCTGGGAGGTGGAGAAGGCGTCCACCGTGGTGGCGTCCTCGTCCGGCGGAGGGAGGACCACGACGATCCCCTGCGCCTCCATGTGCCGGACGACGTGCGACAGCGGGCCGGTGCCCAGCCGCCAGAGCCGCCGCAGGGCGCGGGCGGCCTGGACGGGGTCGCGGGGCAACTCGACACCGGAGTGGACCTCGCCGCCGGAGAAACCGGGAAGGGCCACATCCGGCAGCCTGACCTGCTTCTCCAGGGCGTGGGCCAGCTCCCAGACCTGCTCGACGAAGGCCGCGGCCTTGGCGCGCTGGTGGGCACGGGTGGAGCGCAGGCTCCTGAAGTGCGCCATGGACCCGTCCAGCTTGCCGTGCGGGCGGCCGAGCAGGAAGAACGCCGGCGGCACGCCGAGCACGTCGGCCAGGCGGGGAACGAGCTCGGGGCGTGGACGGGTCATGCCCGTCTCGTACTGCCCCACCGCCGCGGGGGTGACGCCGATCCGCTCGGCCAGGTCCTTCTTCGTCATCCCCGCCAGCTGCCGCGCCTGGGTCAGCCGCGCCTGGTCGAACGCGTCGGTGACGGCCTGCGGGCTCGGGCCGCCCTCGGCGACGCCGGACAGGGGGGTCTGGTTACGGTTGCTCATTGTCGCCGGTGACCGCGGTTTCCTCTGGTGCCTCACTGCCTACGGGGAAGATCTTGCCATTCTTCCGCTCGGCTGAAGACCGCGTGCTCAGCGCGAGGTCGGGCAGGAGACCGCCGTCGAAACGCGACGCGGTACCGGGCTCCGTCGCCCACAGGCCGCTGAGGGGACCTGTGGAGGCGGCCGGCAGCGGGATCGGCTCGTGGTGCAGCCAGCGGATCCTGCCGAACTCGTCGACGAGCTCCGCCTCGCCCCAGTAGAGCCGCAGCAGGCCGGCCTGCGCGTTGCCCGCGTAGGCGACCGGGACCAGCCGGGTCTCGTCGGGCAGCCCGGTGAGCGCGGGGCGGACCGTGGCCGGACCGTCCGCCCCCGCGGACAGGTCCAGCTCCTCCTGGGCACTTCCCCCGTCGAGCGCCAGGTCCAGTTCCTCCTGGCGGTAGGAGGTCGCCGGGCCGAACCGGTCGAACAGCTCGCGGACCAGCGAGGAGATGCGGCCGTCGCTGATCCGGGCCTCGGAGATCGGCGTGCGGTCGTCCTCGGCGTAGCGGAACGGCAGCAGCAGGTTGCCGCCGAGCACCACCAGGTGGTGCGCCGAGCCATGCGGCCTGACCAGCCGGAAGCCCGGCTCGTCACGCAGTCCCTCGGCGAGCGCCTCGTAGCGCCTGGCCATCATGGTGAAGCCGTAGGTGTACCGCTTGTCGCTGTGCGCGGAGCTCTGCGCGTCCTGCGCGTTGCCCATCGCCTCAAGCAGCGAGGCGGCCAGCTGCCGCCGTACGACCTCGGCACGCTCGCCGAACCGTTCCCTCGCCCAGCTTGACCCCGCCTGGCCCGGCTTCGCCTGTGCCACCCCGGCCTGGTCCGGCGACGACGACCCCCTGCTCATCGGCGACCTCCGCTCACGCTTCGCCCGGTGTCAGACGATCACCGCCGACACTTCATTTCCGTGCATCGTACTCCCGCTGTGACTCTATTTGATGTTGCCCATCCCTCGTGTCGCCGGCGGCCCCGCTCGGTGGGGGAGGCTCCGCGAGGATCCGCTCGGCCTCCTCGTCGGTGAACAGCCGGGAGCGGATGAGGAAGCGCACCCCCTCCGGGGCCTCAAGGGAGAATCCTCCGCCGCGGCCGGGGACCACGTCCACCGTGAGGTGGGTGTGCCGCCAGTAGGCGTACTGGGAGGCGCTGATCCAGAACGGGGTGTCCAGGGCCAGCACGCCCAGCAGCAGGTCCGCGCCGCCGACCCGGAACTCGCCCCGGGGGTAGCACATGGGCGAGCTGCCGTCGCAGCAGCCGCCCGACTGGTGGAACATCAACGGGCCGTGTCGTCCGTGGAGCACGGTCAGCAGTTCCTCGGCGGCGGGGCTGAGCCGCACCCGCTCCACTCGGAGCGGGTGCGGCTCACCGGTGGGACCGGTCGGCATCAGAAGAAGCCCAGTCTCTTGGGCGAGTAGCTGACCAGCAGGTTCTTGGTCTGCTGGTAGTGGTCCAGCATGACCCTGTGGTTCTCGCGGCCGATGCCCGACTGCTTGTAGCCGCCGAACGCGGCGTGCGCCGGATAGGCGTGGTAGCAGTTGGTCCACACCCGCCCGGCCTTGATCGCCCGGCCGAACCGGTAGGCGGTGTTCATGTCGCGGGTCCACACTCCGGCGCCCAGGCCGTACAGGGTGTCGTTGGCGATCTTCAGGGCCTCGTCCTCCGAGTCGAAGGTCGTCACCGAGACGACCGGCCCGAAGATCTCCTCCTGGAAGACGCGCATGTCGTTGGTGCCCTTGAAGATCGTCGGCTCGATGTAGTAGCCGCCCTCCAGGCCGGGAACCGTGCGCGGGCCGCCGCCGGTGAGCAACTCGGCCCCCTCCTTCAGCCCGATGTCGATGTAGGACAGGATCTTCTCGTACTGGTCGTTGCTCGCCTGCGCGCCGATCATGGTGGCCGGGTCCAGCGGGTCGCCGCCGACGATGGCCCTGGTGCGGTCGAGTGCCCTGCTCATGAAGTCGTCGTAGATGGACGCGTGGATCAGGGCCCGCGAGGGACAGGTGCACACCTCACCCTGGTTCAGGGCGAACATCACGAAACCCTCGACGGCCTTGTCCAGGAAGTCGTCGTCGGAGGCCGTGACGTCGGGAAGGAAGATGTTGGGGCTCTTGCCGCCGAGCTCCAGCGTCACCGGGATGATGTTCTCCGAGGCGTACTGCATGATCAGCCGCCCGGTCGTGGTCTCGCCGGTGAAGGCCACCTTGGCCACGCGCGGGCTGGAGGCCAGCGGCCGGCCCGCCTCCGCGCCGAACCCGTTGACGACGTTGATCACACCGGGCGGGAGCAGGTCGGCGATCAGCTCCATCACCAGCAGGATGCTGGCGGGGGTCTGCTCGGCGGGCTTGAGGACGACGCAGTTGCCCGCGGCCAGGGCGGGGGCGAGCTTCCACACCGCCATCAGGATGGGGAAGTTCCACGGGAT
>NZ_JBEXGU010000335.1:0-4040 GCF_040607515.1 Streptosporangium sp. NPDC005286
CGTACCCCAAGCCCTCCTCCGCCAGCTCCTCATACAGCCCGTCCAGCTCGATCACGGACGCGCCGGCCGGCGGCCACACCGCCACATCGAACGGCACGGCAAGCGAAGCACCCGTGGTGAGAACACCGGTCGCGTGCCGCACCCACGACTGACCATCATCGGCCTCGGCCGGGCGCGCGTACACACTCACCGTCCGGTGACCCGACTCCTGCGCCCCGCCGACCCACACCTGCACCGCCACCGCGCCACCCTCACCGAGAACCAGCGGCGCATCCACGGTGAGCTCCTCCACCGCATCGCAGCCCACCTGATCCGCCGCCCGCACCACCAGCTCCACGAACACGCTGCCCGACACCACCGCCGAACCCGCCACCACGTGATCGCCCAGCCACGAATGCGACGCGAGCGACAAACGACCCGTCAGCAACACCCCATCCGAGTCCGCCAGGCCCACCGCCGCACCCAGCAGCGGATGCCCCGTGGATGCGAGCCCCGCAGCCGCCACGTTCCCCATACGGGGGCGGGATGTCTCGGGCCAGTACCGCCGATGCTCGAAGGGGTAGGTCGGCAGATCGACCCGGCGCCCGCCCGGCAGCACCGCCTGCCAGTCGACCGGCACCCCGTGCACATGCAGCTCGGCCAGCGCCGCCATCACCGCCATGTGCTCATCACGATCCCTGCGCAGCGCAGGTACCAGCACCACATCAGCGTCGTGCACGTCCACCTCGAGCGTGCCATCGGCCATGGCGGTCAGCACCCCGTCAGGGCCCAGCTCAAGGTACGCCCGCACGCCCTGCGCGTGCAGAGCGCGGACCCCGTCGGCAAAGCGGACCGCGCCACGCACCTGGTCCACCCAGTAATCCGGCGAGCACAACTGCTCGGCCGTCGCCTGCTCCCCGGTAAGGGTGGACACCACCGGGATCCGCGGCGGGTTGTAGGACAGCCGGTGAGCCAGCTTACGGAAGTCCTCCAGCATCGGCTCCATCAACGGCGAATGGAACGCATGCGACACTCGCAACCGCCGCGTCTTGACTCCCCGCTCCTCCAGCACGGCGGCCACCTCCAGCACCGCCTGCTCGACCCCGGAGATCACCACCGATGCGGGACCGTTGACCGCCGCGACCGACACCTCGTTCTGACGCCCGGCCAGCAGCCCGACGACCTCCTCCTCAGCCGCCTGCACCGCCACCATCGCCCCACCCGGCGGCAGCACCTGCATCAACCGCGCCCGGCTCGCCACCAACGCGCACGCGTCGGCCAGCGACAGCACCCCGGCCACATGGGCAGCGGTGATCTCCCCGATCGAGTGGCCGGCCAGCACATCCGGCCGCACTCCCCACGAGGACACCAGCCGGAACAGCGCCGTCTCCACCGCGAACAGGGCCGGCTGCGCCCACCCCGTCTGATCCAGCGCCTCCGCCTCGGCCGTACCCGGCTCGGCGAACAGCACCTCCCGCAACGACCCACCCGACTGCCCGTCGAGCAGCGGGTCGAGCTCGGCGATCACCGCGTCCAAGGCCTCGGCGAACACCGGGAACCGGTCATACAGCTCCCGGCCCATCCCCGCCCGCTGGCTGCCCTGACCGGTGAACAACACCGCCAGCTGCGGCTCCGTCGCGGCCACCCCGCGCACCACACCCACACCCGGCAGGTCCTCGGCCAGCGCACCCAGCCCGGCCAGCACACCCTCACGGTCGCCGGCCAGCACCACCGCCCGATGCTCGAACGCCGACCGTATCGTGGCCAGCGAGAACGCGGTATCGGCCAGTGCCACCTCACCGCGGCCCTCCACATGCGAGGCCAGCCGCCCGGCCTGCGCCCGCAACGCCTCCGCCGTACGGCCCGACACCAACACCGGCAGCACGTCCGCGGCCGGTGCCTCGTCCCGCGGCACCGTTCCGGCCTCGATCTGCGGAGCCACCGGCCCCTGCTCCAGGATGACGTGGGCGTTGGTGCCGCTGATCCCGAACGACGACACACCCGCCCGGCGCGGACGACCGTTCCGCGGCCACTCGGCCGCCTCGGTCAGCAGCTCCACCGCGCCGGAGGTCCAGTCCACGTGCGAGGACGGCGCGTCCACATGCAGTGTCCTGGGCAGCACGCCGTGCCGCATCGCCATGACCATCTTGATCACACCGGCCACACCGGCGGCCGCCTGAGTGTGACCGATGTTCGACTTGACGGCCCCCAGCAACAGCGGACGGTCCTCCGGCCGGTCCTGGCCATAGGTGGCCAGCAACGCCTGCGCCTCAATCGGATCACCCAGCCGGGTGCCCGTACCGTGCGCCTCCACCGCGTCCACCTCGGACGGCGACAGCCCGGCACTGGCCAGAGCCTGGCGGATCACCCGCTGCTGCGACGGGCCGTTCGGCGCGCTCAACCCGTTGGACGCACCGTCCTGGTTGACCGCCGAACCCCGCATCACCGCCAGCACCTCATGCCCGTTGCGGCGCGCGTCCGACAACCGCTCCAGCACCAGCACGCCGACGCCCTCGCCCCAGCTGGTGCCGTCAGCGGTGTCGGCGAACGCCTTGCACCGGCCGTCCGGCGACAGCCCACCCTGCGCACTGAAACCGATGAACCCCAGCGAGGTGGTCATCACGGTCACTCCACCGGCCAGCACCAGATCACACTCGCCCGACCGCAGGGCCTGCGCGGCCATGTGCATCGCCACCAGCGACGACGAGCAGGCGGTGTCCACCGTCACCGCCGGGCCCTCCAGACCCAGCGTGTAGGACAGGCGACCCGACAACACGCTGGCCGCCAGACCCGTGACACCATGCCCCTGCACATCCGCCTGAACACTCACGATCAGACTCGCGTAGTCCTGGCCGCTGGTACCCATGAAAACGCCGGTCGAGCTGCCCTTCAGCGAGGCCGGGTCGATGCCGGCCCGCTCGACCGCCTCCCAGGACGTCTCCAGCAACAGCCGCTGCTGCGGATCCATCGCCAGCGCCTCACGCGGCGAAATCCGGAAGAACCCCGCGTCGAATCCCACCGCATCCGCCAGGAAGCCGCCCTGGACCTCGAGGCCCATCCCGGACAGCATCTCCAGATCCCAACCTCGATCGGCCGGGACCGGCGAGATCGCGTCCTCACCGTCGACCAGCAACCGCCACAGCCCTTCCGGAGAGTCCACCCCGCCGGGGAACCGGCAGCTCATCCCCACGATCACCACCGGATCGTCCGCCACCGCCGCCCTCGCCCCGGCCACCACACCCGACACAGTGGCCAGATCCTGCCGACCCAGCAGTTCGGCCAGCAGGAACTCCGCCAGCACCACGGGGGTCGGGTAGTCGAACACCAGGGTGGCGGGCAGCCGCAGCCCGGTGGCGGCGTTCAGCCGGTTGCGCAGCTCGACCGCGGTGAGGGAGTCGAAGCCCAGCTCGCGGAACTCCCGCCGCACCTGGACCGTCTCCGCCGACGCGTGCCCCAGCACCACCGCCGCCTGCGCCCGCACCAACTCGAGCACCAGCCGCACCTGCTCGGCCTTCTCCAGCCCCGCCAGCCGCCGCACCAACTCCGCGTCCCCGCCGGCCGATGTGGAAACGGCCGAGCGGCGGCCCACGCGCACCAGACCCCGCAGCAGATGCGGCACCTCGGGAGCCGCCCGCAGCACCGACAGATCCAGTCGCGCCACCGCCACCACCGGGCGATCCGACGCGAGGCACGTCTCGAACGCGGCCAGCCCCTGCTCGGCCGACAAGGCCGGCATCCCAGCCCGCGCCATCCGCCGCAGATCGATCTCGCTCAACGAGCTGCTCATCCCGGTCTCCTGCGCCCACAGCGCCCAGGCCAGCGACAGGCCCGAAAGACCCGCGGCACGGCGCGACTGAACCAGCGCGTCCAAGAACGTGTTCGCCGCCGCGTAATTGCCCTGCCCGGCGTTGCCTATCACCCCGGCGAACGAGGAGAACACCACGAAACCGGCCAGATCCATGCCCCGGGTCAGCTCGTGCAGATGCCAGGCGGCGTCCACCTTGGGACGCAGCACCGCATCCAGACCCTCCGCCGTCAACGACGGAATCGTGCCGTCGGCC
>NZ_JBEXGU010000336.1:0-4024 GCF_040607515.1 Streptosporangium sp. NPDC005286
CGAAGATGTCGAGGAACAGCATGGTCCGGTCGATGACCTTGACATGGGCATGTATGCCCAGGGGGCCGGTACCGTGCGGCCCGAGCCCCTCTCGATGACCGTCTCCCTTCCCGGGGACCACTCCTTCCGAGACCACAAATCAGTCAAATCAACCTGCCGCAGGTTGGGCCGGGTCAGTTCGACGGAGAGATGCGGATTCCAACGGTGCCGTCGGCGCCCCGGCGGAACCTACTGCCGATCATGATCACCCGGGCGAGGAGCCCGTACTTCGCGACGATCAGCCCCCGGACCCGCTCGCTCTCCCCGGCCGGCAACTCCCGCGCGACGCCCTTGACCTCCGTTCCCCGCGTGTTGCCCCGCGCGTCGCACGCCGCCACGACGACCTCCGGATTGTTGCGGATCCTCTTGGCCTTGCCGGAGGATCCGGCGGTCCAGATCAGCAGGGAGTCACCGTCGGGGGCGGCCCACACCGGCGTCGGCACCGCGGCGCCGCTCTTCTTGAAAGTGGTCACGGACACGTACTTCTCGGTGCCCAGATCCTGGATTCGCGTCATGCACGGCACGTTACGCCGCCGCGTAGACCACCAGGGAGACCGCCACGTACTGCACCAGGTAGGCGGCGACGGTGAAGGCGTGGAAGACCTCGTGGAAGCCGAACCACCGGGGGGAGGGGTCTGGCCGCCTCATGGCGTACACGACGCCGCCCGCCGTGTAGAGCACCCCGCCGAGGAAGACCAGGGCCACCGCGACCACGCCCGCGCCCCGCACGAGCTGCGGCAGCACGAAGACAGCGGTCCAGCCGAGGCCGATGTAGAGGGCGGTCGAGAGCCACCGGGGGGCGTTGACCCACAGCACCCGGAAGAGCACCCCGGCGATCGCACCCGCCCAGATCACGCCGAGCACCACCGCGTCGGCCGGAGCATCCAGGGCGAGCAGCGCGAACGGGGTGTAGGTGCCCGCGATGATCAGGTAGATGTTGGCGTGGTCGAGCCGGTGGAGCACCTCCTCCGTGCGCGGGGAGAGCACCCCCCGGTGGTAGGTGGCCGAGATCCCGAAGAGCAGGCCGGAGGTGATCGCGTAGACCGCGGCGGCGATCCTCGCCTGCGGAGTGGGCCCCAGCGCGACCAGGACGAATCCCGCGACGAGTGCCACGGGGAGCGCCCCGGCGTGCAACCAGCCGCGGAGGCGGGGCTTGACGGACTCGGCGAGCGTTTCTGCGACGGTCGTGGCCATAAACCTACGGTAGCGTAAGTTACGTCATCGTAGGTTGTGATTCTCCCTACACGCCGCGGCCGTGGACCGGCGTCTCCTCCAGCCGGGACCCGCCGTAGTGGAAACGGGGCATATGGTTTCTCTCCGGGTTCACGTCGCGGAAAAGAGGATCCAGCTGATGGGCAGGCGGGAAGCGCGGGAGCCGATGCCGGGACGGTATCCGGTGACCTTCGGCGAGGTGGACCTGCTGCAGGACCTCGACAGGCCCTCCGGCTGGGTGGTCTCCAAGGACGGCGTGCCGCAGTCGTACGTCGACCTCGACGACGCCACCTACCTCGACTTCGAGTACGTCCAGCTGATGGCCGACGTCGTCGACCTGCTCGCCGAAGGTCCGCTGGACGCGGTGCACGTGGGCGGTTGCGCCTGCACCCTGCCCCGCTACGTCGCGGCGACCCGTCCCGGGTCCCGGCAGATCGTCGCCGAGCCCGACGAGGGGCTCGTCCAGCTCGTCAGGGACCAGCTCCGGCTGAAGTCGGTGCCCCGGCTCAAGGTCAGGCTCCTCGACGGCCGCACCGCCACCGCCGGGCTCGGGGACGACTCGGCCGACCTGCTCGTGCTGGACGCCTTCAGCGGCGCCACGATGCCGATCGAGCTGGCCACCTCCGAGTACATGGGAGACGTCGCCCGCGTCCTGCGCGCCACCGGCACCGTGCTGATCAACGTCGCCGACGGCAAGGGGCTGGCCTTCACCCGCCGGGTGCTCGCCACCGTCCGCGAAACCTTCCCCCAGGTGGCGCTGCTCGCCGAGCCGGGCATCATGCGGGGCCGCCGCTTCGGCAACCTCATCGTCGCCGCCTCCCGGATGCCGCTCCCCGTCTCCGACCTGACCCGCAGGGCCGCGGGCGGCCTCACCCAGGCCCGCTGCGTGTACGGCGAGGACATCGTCAGGTTCATCGCCGGAGCCCGCCCGCTGCACGACGGCGACGCCGTGGTCACCCCGGTCCCCCCGCCCGCGGTCTTCGGCTGACCCGCGACCGGCCCGTTTCCCCGACCTCGTCCGCCATGGAATAGTTGAAACATCAACTGAGTTGTCGCCTGCGAACATCGCAGGAAGGAATCCACAATGCCGGCCGTGACCGTAGAGAACCTACTGACCCTGCCCCGCCTGCCGCAGCCGCTGAACGCGGTCCGCGAGCGCCAGGTGCTGGCGATCACCACAGCCCCGAGCGGATTCGAGGGAGAGGGCTTCCCGGTCCGCAAGGCACTCGCGACGATCAAGCCCCAGTATCTCGACCCGTTCATCATGATGGACCAGATGGGCGAGGTCGACTACGCGCCGGGCGAGCCCAAGGGCACCCCCTGGCACCCGCACCGGGGCTTCGAGACCGTCACCTACATGATCGACGGCGTGATGGAGCACGCCGACTCGCATGGCGGCGGCGGCACGATCTCCGACGGCGACACCCAATGGATGACGGCCGGCGGCGGCATCCTGCACAAGGAGGCTCCCCCGGAGTGGCTGGTCGCCAAGGGCGGCCTGTTCCACGGGATCCAGCTCTGGGTCAACCTCCCCGGCAAGGAGAAGATGGTCGCGCCGAAGTACCAGGACATCGGCAGGACCAACGTCGTCCTGCTCAGCAGCCACGACGGCGGGGCGCTGGTCCGCCTGATCGCGGGCGAGGTCGGCGAGTTCACCGGCCCCGGCTCCACCAGGACACCGATCACCCTGCTGCACGCCTCGCTGAGCCCCGGCTCCCAGCTGACGCTCCCCTGGCGCAGGGATTTCAACGCGCTCGCGTACGTCCTGTCGGGCCACGGCACCGCGGGCGGCGACCGGCAGCCGATCGAGTCTGGCCAGCTGGCCGTCTTCGACGGCTTCGGCAGCCTTCCGGGGCTGGGCACCGACGGCGAGACCATCACGCTGTCGGCAGCCGGCACCCAGGAGAGCCGGAGCCCCAACATGGAGGTCATCGTGCTCGGCGGGCGCCCGATCGGCGAGCCGGTCGCGCACTACGGGCCGTTCGTGATGAACACCCAGGCGGAGCTCGTCAAGGCGTTCGAGGACTACCAGGCGGGCCGCCTCGGCACCATCCCCGCGGGCCACGCCTGATCGCGGAGCGCCGGACGTCCTAGGACTGGATGAGGGTGACGCAGGCGACGCGGGGGCCTGCGACGCCGGCCTCGGCGCCGGCGGTGCGGGTCGGCTCGGCGTGGATCACCAACGATCTGGGCAGCCGGCCCGCGACGAACGCCCAGTCCCGGGTGGCGGTGGCGGCGGCCTCCCCCCGGGCGTCGGTGGTGAAGTCGAGCCAGACCTCGTTCTGGGCACTGGCGTGGGCGTGGGCGTGCTGGTAGTGCGGCCCGGCGTCCTCGGGCTTGAGACCGCACGGGTTGACGTGCAGGTGCACCCCGTAGGTGCGTCCCGGGAGCATGCCGGTGACGGTGACCGTGGAGGTGGCGAGCACCGCCCCCGACTCCGCGGTGACCCGGGCCGTGGCTCCCGGCGGCACCAGCGTGGTGTCGTAGGCGATGACGGAGGCACGAGGTTCGGGGGCGGAGAACACCCCGCCCCCGGTAAGGCGGATCTCCGCGCTTGAGGCGACGGCCGGGCCGTGCCCCGCAGGATGGGTGTCGGCGGCCCGCTCACCACAGCCGACGCAGAGCAGGGCGACGGCGAGAACTCCCAGAATGCGCATCCATGATCTCCTTGGCGGGCCGGGACAGTGCAGCGCCCACCATAACCAGTAATCATGTGATCACACTGGGTATTGACCACTTCCGGTCTTCGTCTTCGCTCCCGGCCGGGAGCGAA
>NZ_JBEXGU010000337.1:0-3902 GCF_040607515.1 Streptosporangium sp. NPDC005286
CGCGGTGATGGTCGAGCAGGCGGATGAGCAGGCTCATGGTGGCGGCGCCGGCGGCGCCGCCACTGAGCAGGGCGGTGGGCCAGGCGGTGCCGGCGGCCAGGGCGAGCGCGCAGGCGATGGCCGTCACCAGCGCGGTGGTGGTCAAGGTGAGAAGCACGGGTACAGAGAACATCGGGGTCGCTCCTGAGGTGGCGTCGCCGGGGATCCGGCGGTCTGGTCATCGGCCCAGAACGCGATGAGCTCGGTCTCGGTGAGCTCGTCAGCCGGGCGGTCGGGCGGAATACGTCCGGTGGTCAAGGCCCACACCGTCACCAGCAAGGTCAGTAGCTGGTCGTCGTTGTGAACCCACGGCGGGGGTGGGGAGCCCGGCCGGGTGCCGGTGACGCGGAGAAAGGCAGGCGAAGCAGTCAGGGCGTGCGCCACGGGCTTTCTCCTTCATCGTCGGCACTGAGGGGTGCGATCAACGATGAAGGTGCCGCCATCCGGGCCGCTACCGGTTCAAACATGTCCGGAAGAGACCGGATAAATACCCTTTTGCAAGGTGCAAAATATCTACGTTCTCGACGCCGATATCCCTTCGTCCCGGCCTGGCGGGCAGGATTTTCGGCGTCCTTCGGGGCGGTCCGACTCCATCCGGTCTCATCCGGACCCATCCGGATCGCTCCGATGTCATCCGGACTCATCCGGATGCCTCCGGACTGTGTACTTACAGGTCAACGGCTGTTAATCCCGGACGAAGCGGAATATGCGATCTCCCTCAGCCTGGCCGCCGATTAATGCCAATATGACTCCCGCTACTACTTGTAGATCACGGATCACTCATTTCCGGCTAAGGGCGATGGCTGAACAACATCGTGTCGCGGCGCTACGCGCCTTCGTCGATCAGCTCAACGAGCTGCGTGGCCTGGCCGGCTCCCCGGCGCTGTCTCGACTGCACACGCTGTCGATGCGCATTCCAGAGAACAACGAGGGCAGGGGGCTGGCGCCGAGCACTACCCACGACATCCTGACCGGCAAACGCAAACGCGCCCCGGCATGGGCGTGGGTGGCGTCCTTCGTGGCCGCCTGCACGGTGGCCGCCGAGCAGACCGGCCTGGATGTGCAGGCCATGGGCGACACCCAGGCCTGGTATCAGAGCTGGCGAGCCGCCCATGATGCCCGGCCCGATCCACCGGCTGCGCCCACCGCGCCCACCGAGCCTGCCGCGCCGGCCCTCACCACGCCGCCGCCGGGACCGGCCTGCGTCCCGTTCGCCGCCTCGCCCTCACCCGCGCAACGGCCCGAGGCCGAGCAGCTGCCGCCCGCGCCGACGCTCCCCGCGCGGCCGACGGGCAGGAGAACACCGCGCCGGTCGAGCACCACGATCGTGTTCGCGCCGCTGCCGGCGGCCCGGCAGCGGTTGTTGCGGATCTACGGCAGGACCGGTACCCGCCTGCTGACCCACAGCGAGGCCGGCAACGGCGATGACTGCATGCGCCTGGCCGTCATCGCGCTGCTGAAAGGCTGGCCCCAAGAGGCGCGCCAGTGGCTGCGCCAGGCCGGCGACGCCGCTCACCCCGCCGCGCCGGGCCTGTTCGATGACCCCGACCGCCTGCAGGTGGCTGCCGAACTCGCCTACCGCTACGGCCACCACTACCAGTGCTCGGATCCGAACAAGCTCAGCGTCGCGATGTTCTTCTACCGGCTGGCCAGCGACTGTGGCCATGCCGAGGCCGCCTATCGCCTCGCGAGGATTCACCGGGCCAAGGACGAGGACTGGGCGGCCGCGAGTTTGTTCAGCCGCGCGGCCGGCAACGGCCACCCCGAGGCCGCCGCCGAGTTCGACGGCGCCTCCGAACAGCTCACCCAGCCTCCGTGGAACGCCGAGGGCGCGCTGCCCATCGGCCTGATCGAAGAACAGGAACCCGCTACGGAGCCGCCCTCGCCGGCCGGTGATCCTCCCACGGAATTCACCTGAGGCGGCTTGAAGACCACCGGCGCCGCCCATCACCTCGGCCACCGGCAAGCGACACGGTGAGGCGGTGAGAACGACGTCGATGCCCGTCACGAAAAGACAGGCAGGCTCGAACCGGACTAAGCCGACGATCAGGATCTTGTCCCTTCCCCTCGGACGAGGGCGGTTCTTCTGCAGCGACCGACCTCCACCAAAGTGTCTATCAGTGATCACCTTGTCACTTCAGGTGAATTCCTTGATTTCTCTGATTCTTCAAACCGCACTTTCATCCCGAAACGGCCGTCCTCACGACATCGGATGGCACGGGCTGGCTTTCCGCTTCGACAAGACCCCCGAGAGCCACCTCGCCGGCCTTCAGCTACACAGGGCCATCTTGTGGATCCGGAGCCTTCAACACATCTGAAGATCCGAATTCCGTACCGGCCCTAGTTCGGTACGTCCCGAGCACCGGCGCCCACGGCGAGGTCGGCGCCTCCCCGTAGTTCGCGGCGGAGCACGAGGGCGTGGCGGAGGTAGTTCCGCGCCAGGCGGGTACGGCCCGCCGACCGGTGCAGCTCGCCGAGCGTCTGGACCGTGGCGGCCTCCCCGCTCCGGTCTCCGAGCCGCTGGAAGATCAGCAAAGAGCGCTCCAGCTGGTCGGAGGCGTGCGACCGGTCACCGCGGACCACCTGCAGGCCGCCCAGCCCCTGCATGGCGTAGGCCCCGCAGTGCAGGTCGCCGAGGCCTTCGAAGATGTCCAGCGCACGCCCCTGGAAGCGCATCGCCTGGCCGGGGTCCGCCCCCAGATCGTGCAGCCGCCCGAACTGCATGGACACGCAGCCCTCGCGATGGGAGTCGCCGATCTCCCTGGCCAGCCGCAGCGCCGCGTCCAGCCAGTTCGAGGCCTGCCGCAGGTCGCCCGAGGCCAGGCAGGCCCGCCCGATGGCCTGCCGCGCGTAGGCCTCGCCGCTCTGGTCTCCCATGGCGAGGAACATGGCCAGAGCCTGCCGGAAGTACCCGAGCGCCCGGAGATTCTCGCCGCAGAACTGGTTGACCGCCCCCAGCCCGCAGATCGAGGTCGCCTCCCCCCGCCTGTCCCCCAGCTCGTGGAAGATCCTGAGGGATCGCCGGAACATCTCCGTCGCCTCGGCGTAGCGGTCCTGGTAGAGACTCACCTGGGCCAGGCCGCGGAGCATGGCCGCCTCGCCGTGGCGGTCCTTGGCCAGGCCCGCGGCCTCCAGGGCGATCCGGTGGGTGGAGCGCCACTCCTCGAAGTGGCAGCGCAGGTCGAAGTAGGGGACGAGTGCCGCGGCGAGCCCCCACGCCGATCCGGCCAGCCCGGCGTCGGCGGCGAGGCGTACCGCCCCCACCAGCGCGTCGTGCTCGGCGTCGAACCAGGACAGCGGGTCTGCGGTCAGGCGGCCGAGGGTGTCCTCCGCCAGGTGCCAGCGGGTGGCCGAGGCCGAGGTCAGGCTGAAGAGCGTGGTCGGCAGCCGCGCGGTCGCGCTCTCGGTGGTGGCCGTCCACGCGCCGAGCACCCTGATGAGCGCGTGCCGATCCGAGGCGCCGCCGGCCTTCTCCCTGGCGTTGCAGCGGACCAGGTCGTGCAGCCGGTAGCGCGGCTGGCCGATCGGGTCGGTCCCGACCAGCTGGAGCAGGTTCGCGTCGACCAGGGCATCCGTCACCTCGTCGGCCCGGTGCCGGCCCAGCGCGGCGTCGACCACCCAGCCGGGCAGGGACTGCGGGCCCAGGAGGCCGAGCGCACGGAAGGCACATGCCGCGTCCTCGGGCAGCAGCCGGTAGCTACGGTCGAGACTGACCCGCACTCCCAGATCCCCGGCGCACAGCTCGCTGAGCCGGTTCGACTCGACCTCCAATCGCTGCCGCAGCACTCCGAGCGACCAGCCGGGCCGCCCCGCCAGCCGCGCCCCGGCGATCCTGACGGCCTGCTGCCACCTGCCGCTGGCCG
>NZ_JBEXGU010000338.1:0-3868 GCF_040607515.1 Streptosporangium sp. NPDC005286
GGCCGGACCTCGGCCGGGACCGCGCCCCGGTCCGTGCCTATCGGGATGCCGGAGGCGGCGGAAAGGCGGCACTCCAGGTCCACCTCGGCTGGGCCGAGAACGAGGACGAGGCCATGGGCATCGCCCACGACCAGTGGCGGAGCAACGTCGCTGACCCCGGTACGGCGGCCGCGCCGCCGGGGCCGGCGCGGTGCCCGGCCGCTCCGGCGACCAGGGAGGAACCCGTACCGAAGAGGTCGGGACGGTTTCCGGTGACCTTGGGTGATGGCCAATGAAGTGAATTTTCCTCACTTTTGCGACATAGGACGGAAACAATTAGGGCGAAATCAATTCACAGATGCGGTTAGATGTTCTACCTTTGTTGTGGGAGCGCTCCCACAAGAAGGAGGCGCAGTGTCTCTCCACCACAACTCATCCGCGGCGTACCTTGACGCGGTCCCCGAGTACGCGGCCGAGTGCCTGCTGTCCGCCGCCCCGTCAAGCGTGCGTGATGCCCGCTCGATGGTTCGCCGGGAGCTCTCCCTGTGGGGTGTGGACGACCTCATAGACGACTGCGTGCTGGTCGTCAGCGAGCTGGTCACCAACGCCGTCAAGCACGGTGGTGCCGCGTGCGCACTGCGCATCCGCGGCGGCGGGGACCTGGTCCACGGCGAGCTCTTCGACCCCGGGGCGGGCGCGCCCCGCGTGTGCGCCCGCGACATGGAGGCCACCGGTGGCAGGGGCCTGCAGATCGTCGACGCCCTCGCCGACGACTGGGGCGTCACGCACTCCCCCTCGGGTGGCAAGACCGTCTGGTTCATCCTCAGCCTCCCCGAACCCGTCCGCCCTCATCCCGCCGGCATCCCGGCCCTGCGGCTCTAGCGGCACCCCGTTCCCCCGCCGATGGGCTCCCGCGGCGGGAGCGGACCGCCCGGCGCACTTCAGCAGGTAGGTGCGCAATCTCGGCGGATCGCCCCTTAGGCTGCGGACAGCCGGCCTTCCAGGGAGAGACGCGCATCGCCCATGACCACGTACGACCACACCCGTCGCGCCTGTTACACCGGGTACGTCACCCAGGCGATCGTCAACAACCTGGCCCCGTTGCTGTTCATCGTGTTCCAGACCCGCTACCAGCTGCCGCTGGAGATGCTCGGGCGGCTGGTGCTGCTCAACTTCGCCACCCAGTTGGTCACCGACATCGTGGCCGTGAAGTTCGTGGACCGGACCGGTTACCGCATCCCGCTGGTGCTGGCCCATGTCCTGTCGGCGGTGGGGCTGGTGTTGCTGGCGGTGGCCCCGGAGCTGTCACCCTCCCCGTACCTGGGACTGTGTGTCGCGATCGTCGTCTACGCCGTCGGCGGCGGTCTGCTGGAGGTGCTCGTCAGCCCCGTCGTGGACGCGCTGCCCAGCCCGCAGGAGGGCAAGGCCGCGGCGATGAGCCTGCTGCACTCCTTCTACTGCTGGGGACAGGTCGCGGTGGTGGCGGGCAGCACCCTGCTGCTGGCCTGGATCGGCCAGGGCGCCTGGCAGGTCCTGCCCGTCGCCTGGGCACTCGTCCCGCTGGTCAACATGGTGGCCTTCCTGAGGGTGCCGCTGCCCGCGACCGTCCCCGACGAGCACCGCACCGCACTGCGGGAACTCTTCCGCGCCCCCGCCTTCGCCGCGGCCGTCGTGCTGATGCTCTGCGCCGGCGCGGCCGAGCTGACCATGTCGCAGTGGTCCTCCCTCTTCGCGGAGGAGGGCCTGGGGGTCTCGAAGGTCTGGGGTGACCTGGCGGGTCCGTGCCTGTTCGCGGTCCTGATGGGCATCGGACGCATCGTCTACGGCCTGTGGGGCGAGCGGATCCCGCTGGTACCGGCCATGACCTCGTGCGGTGCGCTGGCGGCCGTCTGTTACCTGGTGGCCTGCCTGTCCGCCGACCCGGTGGTCAGCCTCGTCGGCTGCGCGGTGTGCGGCCTGGCCGTCAGCCTGCTGTGGCCGGGGACCTTCAGCCTCGCCGCGGCCCGCTTCCCCCTCGGCGGCGCGGCCATGTTCGGCGTGCTGGCCGTCTTCGGCGACGCCGGTGGCGCGGCCGGTCCCTGGATCGCCGGAGCCGCCGCGGACGCCTCCGCCGCCGCCACCGGGCTGCTGGGCGATCTGTCGGCCGTGCTCCCCGACGACGGCGGTTCGGGTCTGCGCACCGGCATCCTCGTCGCCACCGCCTTCCCGCTCGCCATCGTCGCGGTCACCCTCACGTACGGCATCCGGGCCGGGCGTGCGGGCGCCGTGACAGGCGGTGTCGTGACAGGCGGTGCGGACGGTGAGGCGGTCGGTGGCCCGCCCAGGGATCCTCGCCTCACGGGTTGACCCGCCGTGTCCACCCGAATCGCCGGGCCCCCCACCGGCGGTTCGAGTGCTTCAGGAGGTTCAGAAGGGTATGACGAGCCTTGTCATGCCCGATGGCCGGGCCTGCCGACCACAGAGGAGCCTTTGATGGATTCGCACCCGTCCGGCGGGATCGCCGTGGTCGACGGCGTGAGCGGGGGCATCGGCCCGGCCGAGGCCCGCGCGCTCGGCGGGGAGGGCGCATGAGGGCCGGCCACCCCCGCGGCCTCGGGGGGAGACCGTGAACGAGATCGGCGCGCGGCTCCGCGACGCGCTCCACGCCGAGCTGCCCGCCGCCTTCCGGCTGCGGCGGGAACTGCACGCCGAGCCGTGCCTGTCCGGCCAGGAGGAGCCGACGCTCAAACGGGTGCTGGACGCGCTGCCCGAGGGCAGCGCGATGGAGCGGGTGGCCGGGACCGGTGCGCTCCTGCGGGTCGGCGGCGACGGCCTGGCCGTCGGGGTGCGCGGAGAGCTGGACGCCCTGCCGATCTCCGAGGAGACGGGGGTGCCCTGGGCCTCGCGGAACGGTGCCATGCACGCCTGCGGCCATGACGTCCACCTCGCCGCCCTGGTCGCGCTGACCAGGGCGATCGACCACGTGAAGGCGCCGACGCCGATGGTCGCGGTGCTGCAGCCTCGCGAGGAGGGTCCCCCCTCCGGCGCCCGTGACATCGTCGAGTCGGGCGCGCTCCAGCGGAACCAGGTCGGCGCCATGATCGCGGCACACGTCCAGCCGGTGCTCGAAGCCGGTCAGACGGCCTGCACTCCCGGCGCGGTCAACGCCTCCGCGGACCAGTTCACCGTCATCGTCAGGGGGCAGGGCGGGCACGCGGCCTATCCCCACCTGGCCCGCGACCCGATCCTGGCACTCGCCCAGGTCATCGTGGCCGCCCAGCAACTGGTCAGCCGCGACGCCGACCCGATGACGCCGACGGTGGTCACCTTCGGGACCGTGGCGGCGGGCACCGCTCCGAACGCGATTCCAGAGCAGGCCGCCGCCCGCGGCACCATCCGGACGATGTCGGAGTCCTGGCGCCGCCGGTTGCACCAGCGCTTCCACGAGCTCGCCGAGGGGGTCGCCCGCGCCTACGGCTGCGAGGCGGAGGTGCGGATCATCTACGGGGATCCGGTGCTCGTCAACGACGCCCGCCTCGCCGAGGAGACCGGCTGCATCCTCGTCGACGCCGCCCACCACATGCCCGCCACGCTGCGCTCCTGCGGTGCCGATGACTTCGCCCACTTCGCGTCGGTCGTGCCGTCGCTGATGCTGTTCGTGGGCACCGACACGGAGGCGGGGCTGCACAGCCCGTACTTCCTGCCCGGAGACGACACGGTGCGGGCGCTCGCCGAGAGCCTGCTCGCCGGCTACCTCGGCGCCGCGCAGGTGATCGGCGCGGGCTAGGCCCTGTCCTGCGGATCTTTTGCCTACCGCGGTCGGTCAGGCGGCGCCTCGCCGCGTTGTCGTCGGTCACCGCAGCACGCTGCGGCTCCCTCCTCCGCCTTGCGAGACACCACCTGACCGATC
>NZ_JBEXGU010000339.1:0-3831 GCF_040607515.1 Streptosporangium sp. NPDC005286
GCACCTGGATCGACCAATGGAATGACAACCCGCGGCCGTTCGTGTGGAAGAAGACCGCGGAAGAGATCCTCGAATCCCTTGCTAGATATTGCCGACGAATTTCAGGCGCAGGACACTAGGCCAAGGGCTCAACCTGCGACTCCAACTGTTCGCTGAGGGTATAGCGGCTGATCTGGGATAGCAACCAAGATCGAGGAGCGGACGCGGGGTCAGGCCTGGTATTCATCCCCGCTGCGGGTTACCATCGAGTGAATATACTGTTGATGGTATGCCTCGGTGGGAGATCGACCTAGAGCCGGAGGTGGAGTCTTGGCTGGACGGACTTTCCTTTCCGCTCTACCAACGGGTTATGCGGAACGTAGACGACTACCTCGTCACTGGTGGCATTCCTGATGGGGATCACGTGAAGAAGCTGAAGGATGCCGAAGGTGTGCACGAACTGCGTGTCGCTCTCGACCGCACAACCTGGCGGTTAACCTTCTGGAAGCCATCCAACAAGGTGATCGTGGTCCTGACGGTCTTCCGCAAGACACAGGATGGGACGCAGACCGCCGACATCGACCGAGCGATCGCTGCTAGGAAGCGGTGTGAGGCACAGCATGACCTAACCACCACGCACGTGTTCGAGAGGAGCGCATGATGGGTCACAGCCGTTGGGAAACCTACAAGGCGAAGCGTCTGCGCGAGATGGAAGCGGATGCGCAGTCCCACTCCGAATACGAGCAGGCGGGCCGTGACTTGGAGCTCGGAGACCAGTTGCGCGAGATCCGTAAGCGCCGAGGCTTGTCTCAGAAGGTCGTAGCGGAACGCTCCGGGATGTCCCAACCCGCTCTGTCTCGCATCGAGGGTGGTGGCGGCATTCCGGATATAGCGACACTGCTGCGTCTCGGTGCGGCAATGGGAGTTCGGTTCCGTGTCGAGCTCATCGTCGACGACGACATCACTGAAATCGAGCTTCTAACGGTGCATCACCGACAGCTGGCGAACGCATAAGTTGCAGGCGGCCACTTCGAGGCTCAGTCCGTAGACTTCCGCTGCTCCTTCGGCGGTAGCGGTCTTCAGCCGCGACAGGCTTGCTCGGGAGTCGTCAGCGCCAAGGGAACAGGGAAGGCCCAGCTCTAAACCACATTCTTGAGCTGGGCTTTTGATGTTGGAGCGGGTGACGGGAATCGAACCCGCGCTGTCAGCTTGGGAAGTCTCTATCGCATCTGGTCGCTGAGCTGGGAAGATTCTGACCTGCGGGGGAGCGGGTCGAGTGACCGTGATTCCCCGTGGTTCCCCCTTGATCCCCCTCCTGACGGGCACGCAACGGGCACGGGGTCATGCGCCAGCATGTGTCAACGACGCTCGAAAACTGGGTCATGCACCTGCTCGGTGCCCTGGACCTGGACACCGGGAAGATCCGCTACCGGATCCGTGAGCGCAAGCCCTCTCTACCAGACTGTTTTCCTATTTCGGACTTCAATCTGCGGCCCTGTGGCTAGCCCGTAAAATGCTCACTCAAATTGCATACCATCCTCTATGGATATCCACTAAAGCTGTGACTACCATCAAGAAGTAAACATCGACACCGAAAGGGATAACTAATGAGCCGTATCAAGAAGTTCGGCGTTTCGGTGGTCGCGGTGGCCGCGATCGCCGCCGCGACAACTCTAATGTCACCGACTGCCGCCGCCCAGGCGGCAACCTGCGACACTAGCGCGCAGATTGGTGTTAACGGTGGCACTGGCTGGGCGATGTGCAGCGGTACCGGAGTGACTCAGACACAGGTCGTGCTCTTCTGCCAGAATAGTAGCGGTAGCTACACCACGGTTTACGGCCCTTGGGTCGCTAATTCCGTTAGATCAAATGCCAAATGCAGCAGTAGCTCATGGCCGATATCGGTCGGATATCAAAGAATCTGAGCCGACCACAAGCTCATCCGGTCGCGGCAGAGCATACAGGAACAGCTCGAAGAACCAACCAGGCGACTGAATGAAAGCAAGGCTAAAAGACTCTTCGTCATCACCCGTCTGTGATGCGGCGGACCACTTCATCACAGACGGGTGATGACACTCCTGCCCGACGTCGAGCAGGGCGGCAGCTACCGCGAGGAGCGCGGCTGCGGTCCGGTGGCGGGTTGGGGCGGGTGCGGGGTTGTAGCCGCCGTGTTCCAGGAGTGGGCGGGTCTCGATGAGAACGTTGCCGATCGTGCGGGAGCTGACTTCAAACGGTTCGCTGAGGACTTGCCGTGTGCAGACTTTCCGCTGGTAGAGGATGGCAGCGAGGATCCGCTCGGCATCGGTGATCTTCTGTTGGAAGATGCCGCCTCGGGCTCCGGGGAGTCGTTCACCGCCGCGTCGCTGATAGCGGAGGCGTTCGAGGCGGGCGGCTTGGAGCGAGGTGAGTCGCTCGATAATCTGGCGGAGTTCTTCGCGGCTCATCGCGGTCAGAGCAGGGTGCGAAAGCGTTTCGGAGATTTGGGGCCGCTGGGCGGGGACGTCGTCGTTGTCCAGGAAACTACGCGGCTGTGCGGCGGTGGTAAACCGGATGGTGGTGGCGGAGACCGTGACCTGGTGGTCGGTGAGCAGCTTGCGGGTCTCGGCGACCCAATAGCCGTGGGACCACTCTGGGCCTGAGCCTCCCACTGGACAGCGTTTCAAAACCTGGGCACCGAGATCGCCCGCTATCCCCCACGCAAGATCAACAGCCCTGGAAACAATCAAGGCCCGGCTCCGGATTCATGTCCTGAGCTGGGCCTTCACTCTTGGAGCGGGTGACGGGAATCGAACCCGCGCTGTCAGCTTGGGAATCATCTGCTGACCCTGCTGCCCTGAGCTGGGAAAACGGGGGTGCAGGTCAGGGTGGGTCGAGTGACTGTGAGTCCCCGTGAGTGACCGTGGTTCCCCGCCTGTTCTGGCACGCATCTGGCACGGGAAGCTCGCTCGTCGTCATCACTTGACGGCAGCCTGGTTGCGCTGCCTCTGATAGCCGATCTTGTCGGTGGCGGAGTCTATGCTTCCCGCCCATGGCCAGAGATGAGACTCCTGTCGTGCAGATCAAGCAGATGGATGTGGAGGTGGATTACAGCCAGGCTTATCTCGTGGACGAGGGGTGTGACGCGTACAGCCATTTTGATGACGTGCCGAGCCACCCTGTGGGGATCATCCGAGTGGAGAAAGGCAGTGCCCTCCTGATTGTGGGTCCTCAGTGGGGAACGGTTGAGTTCACGGTGGCTGTCGCCGATCGGGATCCGGGTGCTGACCTCGATGGCTACGAAGACATCGTCGAGATCAGCTACGAGTCCCCATCGGGCCGGCTTTCGCTGCAGGAGTGGGGAGGGGGGAGGACGCATCCTCTTCCTCCGCTGCCCGCCGGTCCCGGAACATATCGTTTGCGATACCACATCAGAGGAATGGACGAAGAAAACTGGGTCGAACCAGGTGATCACTACTTCCTGCAGATCTGGCCTGAGCCGCCACGCGATCCCGCCGTACTTAAATCAACGAGTTCATCCTTTCAATGCTGGCTGAACCCTGAATGATCCAGGCAAGCTGGCGTGGAATAGAGTGACCTGCATTATCAGCTTGGGAAGTCTCTAACGCTCTTGGCTGCTGACCTGGGGAGTGCTGACCTGCGGGGGAACGCTTGGAGTAACCGCGATTCCCCGTGAGCCCCCCTTGGTCACTCTACTGACGGGCACGCAACGGGCACGGGGAATGTTCGCTCCGTCGTCGCCCTGGTGTCCGGTGGGCCTGGGCTGAGACATCCGATGGGCGGGGTGCGTCAAGTCGGTCCGGAGTGACCGCCGACGCGAACGGCGGGTTGCAGGCACGGCGAGGTGCGCGTCGG
>NZ_JBEXGU010000340.1:0-3790 GCF_040607515.1 Streptosporangium sp. NPDC005286
ATGTTCGCGGCGGTCTATCCCGGCCTGGACGCGCTGAACGTGATGCGTCTGGCCAGTCCGCAGTCGGCGATCCTGTCCGCGGTCGTCTTCAACGCGATCATCATCGTGGCGCTGATCCCGCTCGCCCTGCGGGGGGTGCGTTACCGCCCCTCCAGCGCGTCGAAGCTGCTCAGCCGCAACCTCTGCGTATACGGTCTGGGCGGCATCATCGCGCCCTTCATCGGCATCAAGCTGATAGACCTTCTCATCCACCTCCTTCCGGGGATGTCGTAAATGAAACACATGCCCATCTGGATGCACAGGTATCTCGCCGCGCTCCGCGCGCTGCTCGTCCTGACCCTGCTCACCGGTGTCCTCTACCCGCTGGTGGTCATCGGCATCGCCCAGGTCGCCTTCAACGACGGGGCCAACGGCTCCCTCGTGAAGAAGGACGGAAGGGCGGTGGGCAGCGCGCTCGTCGGCCAGAACTTCACGGACGCCGCAGGCAGGCCCGTCGGGAGGTACTTCCAGAGCCGGCCGTCCGTGGCCGGCGACGGCTACGACATGCTCTCCACCGCCGCGAGCAACCTGGGACCCGAGGACATCGTGGACGTCCTGCCCGTTCCGGGTGCCAGGGGCGAGGGCAGGCGGAGCCTGCTCACCCAGGTCTGTGCCCGCTCCAGGGCCGTCGGGGAACTGGAGGGCGTCAGCGATGCCCGGCCGTACTGCACGCCCGACGGCGTCGGTGCCGTGCTGAAGGTCTTCCCGGCGGTCGGCACCCCGACCAGGGCCGTCAGCGTCAACCAGGCCTGCCCCGCGCCTCCGTTCGTCGCCGAGTACCGTGGTGTCAGGGTCGAGTGCGGTAGACCCGGCGAGAGCTACGCGGCCGGCCGCACCGTTCCGGTCCGCGGCACGACGGTCCGGGCGGTCGTGCCCGCCGACGCGGTCACCGCCAGTGGCTCCGGCCTTGACCCGGACATCTCGGTCGCCTACGCCGAACTCCAGGCGGCCCGCGTGGCCAGGGAGCGCGGGGTACCCGTGGAGAGGGTCAGGCAGCTGATCGCGGAGAACACCACGGGCCGCACCCTCGGTTTCATGGGCGAACCCGCGGTGAACGTCCTCGCGCTCAACCTGGCGCTCGACAGAGGTTGACCTCCGCCCCGGTGCCGGGGACCGGGGTCTCCACACTCAAGGAGATGTGATGAACCAGAGACGGGGGCGGCTGCGCATCTACCTCGGAGCCGCCCCGGGGGTCGGCAAGACCTACATGATGCTCTGCGAGGGCCACCGCCGCCTCATGAGAGGCACCGACGTGGTCGTGGGCTTCGTCGAGACCCACGGCCGTCCCCGTACCGCGGAACTGCTCGAGGGCCTGGAGATCGTCCCGCGCAGGAGCATGGGCCACCGCGGGTGCACGTTCACCGAGCTCGACGTGGACGCCGTCATCGCCAGGAGGCCCAAGGTCGCGCTGATCGACGAGCTGGCCCACACCAACGTGCCCGGCTCACGCAACAGCAAGCGCTGGCAGGACATCGAGGAGATCCTCGACGCGGGCATCGACGTCATCTCCACGGTCAACATCCAGCACCTGGAGTCGCTCAACGACGTGGTCGAGGAGATCACCGGGGTGGTCCAGCGCGAGACGATGCCCGACGAGGTGGTGCGCCGAGCCGACCAGGTGGAGCTGGTGGACATGGCCCCGGAGGCACTGCGCCGCCGGATGGCGCACGGCAACGTCTACGCGCCGGAGAAGGTCGACGCGGCGCTGTCGAACTACTTCAGGGTCGGCAACCTGACCGCGCTGCGCGAGCTGGCCCTGCTCTGGGTCGCGGGCAAGGTCGACGAGCAGCTCGACCGCTACCGCGCCGAGCACGGCATCTCCGGCACCTGGGAGGCGCGGGAGCGCGTCGTGGTCGCGCTGACCGGCGGCCCGGAAGGCGACACGCTGGTGCGCCGGGCCGCCAGGGTCGCGGCCAGGAGCAAGGGAGCCGACCTGCTGGCCGTGCACGTCACGCGCGCCGACGCGCTGGCCGGAGTGGATCCGGCGAGCATGGTCCGCCAGCGCACGCTGGTGGAGGACCTGGGCGGCACCTACCACCAGGTCGTCGGCGACGACGTCCCGCGCGCCCTGCTCGACTTCGCGCGCGGCGTCAACGCCACCCAGCTGGTGCTGGGGGCGTCCCGGCGCGGCAGGTTCGCCCAGATCCTCTCCCGGGGGGTCGGGGTGACCACGATCGCGCAGTCGGGGTCCATAGACGTTCACATGATCACCCACGAGGAGGTGAAGAAAGGGCGCGACCGAGCCCCGTCGCGGACCGCGCTGACCCGCCCCAGGCGGGTGGCCGGCTGGGTCATCGCGATGCTCGGGCTGCCGGTCCTGGCCCTGGGGCTGCACCTGCTCCGCGACGGGGTGAACCTGCCGAGCGACATACTGCTCTTCCTGCTCACGGTGATCGTGGTCGCCCTGGTGGGCGGCATGTGGCCGGCCGTCACCGCGGCCGTGTTCGGCTTCCTGTTGCTCAACTACTTCTTCACGGAGCCGCTCGCCGGCTTCACCATCGCGGACCCGGAGAATCTGTTCGCGCTGAGCGTCTACGTGCTGGTGGCCGTCATGGTGAGCGCCGTCGTCGACCTCGCCGCCCGCAGGACCAGGGAGGCGGCCCGCGCCCGTGCCGACGCGGAGATCCTCTCCACTCTGGCGGGACACGTGCTCCGCGGCGAGCACGTGCTCGCCTCGCTGCTCGCCCGGCTGAGGGAGACCTTCGGCCTGTCCTCGGTCACCCTGCTGGAACGCACCGGAGAGCCGGTGCCCGAGGACCAGGCCGACCCCGAGGCATGGCGGATCGTCGCCGCCGCCGGCGTCGACGTGCCCTGCACCTCGCCCGGCGCCGCGGACACCGACGTGGTCATCGACGAGCGGCTCGTCCTCGCCGTACGGGGCAGGCTGCTCGAGGCCTCCGACCGGCGGGTGCTGGAGGCTTTCGCCGCCGAGGCGGCCGTGGCCCTGCGGCAGGACCGGCTGGAGGAGGAGGCGGAGCAGGTCAGGCCGCTGGCCGAGGCCGACAGGATGCGTACCGCGCTGCTCGCCGCGGTCAGCCACGATCTGCGTACCCCGCTCGCCTCGGCCAGGGCGGCCGTGGAGGGCCTGCGAGCCACCGACGTCGACTGGTCCCCCGAGGACAGGGCGGAGTTGCTCGCCACCGCCGACGAGTCCCTGGCCAAGCTGGACCGACTGGTCGCCAACCTGCTCGACATGAGCCGGCTGCAGGCGGGGGTGCTCGGGGTGGCGCTGGAGGCGAACGCGCTGGAGGAGATCGTGCCGCGCGCCATCGACGATCTCGGCGAGCTGTCCCGGCGGATCGAGGGTGACGTCTCCGCCGAGTTGCCCGAGGTCGTCGCCGACCAGGTGCTGCTGGAACGCATCCTGGTCAACCTCATGTCGAACGCCGTCCGCTACAGCCCCGGGGACATGAAGGTCCTCGTCACGGCCAGCAGGCACGGCGACCACGTGGAGATCCGCGTCGTCGACCGCGGCACGGGCATACCGTCCGAGGCCTACGACCGGATCTTCATGCCCTTCCAGCGGCTCGGCGACCGCGACAACCACACCGGTGTCGGCCTGGGCCTCGCGCTCTCCCGGGGGCTCGCCGAGGCGATGGGCGGCACGCTGCTTCCTGATGAGACGCCCGGGGGCGGTCTCACCATGATCCTGACGCTTCCCGTCTCCCCGGACTCGCGGGCGCACCTCGCCGAGGAGGGCATGTGACCCGGGTCCCGATCGCCGAGGGCCGTCCGCCCCGTCCGTGGACGG
>NZ_JBEXGU010000341.1:0-3774 GCF_040607515.1 Streptosporangium sp. NPDC005286
CTCTTGCTGTGGAAGCCGAGGTCGAGGAGGGATTCATGTCCCGCAGACATGTCGTCGCCACGGGCTGCGTGCTGGCGGTCACCGCGCTCACCCTGGCGGGCGTGCCGGCCGACGCCAGGCCCCGGGCGAGGAGTGTGGTCACCGCGTCCGCCTGGAAACCGCCGTCGGGCATGCTGGAGGCGCTCCAACGCGACCTGGGACTGACCAGGCGGCAGGCCCAGGCACGCCTGCTCAACGAGGCCCGCATGATTCCGGTCGCGGCGCAGCTCCGCAGGAGGCTCGCCGACCGTTTCGGCGGCTCGTGGCTGATGGGAGCCGTTTCGCAGACCCTTGTGGTGGCCACCACCGACGAGGCCGACATCCCCCACATCATCGCGGCGGGTGCCCGGGCCGAGATCGTCCCCCGGTCGATGGCGGAACTCCTCCTGCTCAGGGAGAAGGCCGACGACGTGCTGCCCGCCAAGCCGCGCGTGGCGGGCGTGCGCTACGTCGACGCGAAGAGAAACAAGGTGGTCGTCCTGTCCGCGCAGCCCACGGTGGCCGAGAACCTCATCAAGGACGCGAATGTGGACACGGACGCGGTGAGCGTGGTGTCGTCCACCGAGCAGCCCCAGCCCCTCCACGATGTGCAGGGCGGCGACGCCTACTACATCGGTGTCGCGAGCCGCTGCTCGATCGGTTTCTCGGTGACCCGCGAAGCCCAGGCGGGTTTCGTCAGTGCCGGTCACTGCGGTAAGACGGGTGATGCCACCACCGGCTTCAACCGGGTGCCCCAGGGGACCTTCCAGGCGTCGGTCTTCCCGGGCAAGGACTACGCCTGGGTCGCGGTGAACCACAACTGGATGCCCAAGCCGGCGGTCAGCAACGGCATCGGCGGCACCGTGTCCGTCGTCGGCTCCAAGGTGGCCGTCGAGGGTTCCTCGGTCTGCCGATCCGGCTCGACCACCGACTGGCACTGCGGAGTCGTCCTGCAGCTCGATACCAGCATCACCTACCCCCAGGGTGCGGTCTCCGGGCTGACCCGCACGAACGTCTGCGCCGAGCCGGGCGACTCGGGTGGCTCGTTCATCTCGGTGGACCAGGCCCAGGGAGTCGCCTCCGGCGGCTCCGGCGACTGCACCTCGGGTGGCGTCACCTACTTCCAGCCGGTCAACGAGATCCTCAACGCCTACGGCCTGACCCTGGTGACCGACACGATCACCTCGCCGAGCACGGGCACCTGCACCGGCTACCCGAAGATCTACGTCGGTAATCTGGAGAGCGGTCAGGTCGTCTACCGGCCGAGCACCAGCTACTACCGGGCGACTGTCGCCGGTCAGCACCATGGCTGCCTGGACGGGGACGACGGCGTCGACTTCGACCTCTACCTCGAGAAGTGGAAGGGGACCGGTTGGGGCACCGTCGCCGTCTCGGACAGTTCGGGTCCCGACGAGCAGATCAGTTACACCGGCACGGCCGGTGCCTACCGCTATCGCGTGGTCTCCGTGAGCGGCTCCAGCCCCTACATCCTGGGGTTCACGACACCGTGACAACCGGTCCTGTGCTCCCAGCGGACCCGCTGGGAGCACAGTTAGGAGTGAAAATCACCATATTTCGGGTTCGTGTGCTTTTGTAACAAAGCCGAAGGTCGGCAACGGGGATCTCCGACCGTAGGATGTCCAGCGACCGCGACCGCTGATGGGGGCTCGTGATGGCGCTGGACGAGACGACCGAGGAGCTGGCCCGGGCGGCCGCCCAAGGTGACCACCGCGCGCTCGGCGAGCTGCTGAAGCGTATCGAGCCCGCGGTGCTCCGGCACTGCGGGCGCATCCTTCCCTTCCGGCAGGACGCGGAGGAGGCCTGCCAGGACACCCTGCTGGCGGTGGCACGCAACATCGGCCGCTTCGAGGGGCGCGCCAAGTTCAGCACCTGGCTGCACATCGTGACCGCCAACTGCGCCAGGACCACCTACCGTTCGCTGAAGCGTCGCGCCGCGGAGCAGAGCTCGGACGAGTTGCCGCTGCAGAAGCCGGACGTCGCCAGGGTGAGCGTGATCGCCGGGTCCAGGCTGGACCTGCTCGACGTGATGGAGGCCCTGGAGGCGGAGAAGCCCGATCTGGCCCAGGCACTGGTGCTGCGCGACATCTGCCAGCTCGACTACAACGAGGTGGCCGAGCAACTCCGCATCCCGCTGGGCACCGCCAAGTCCCGCATTCACCAGGCGCGCAAGTACGTCCAGAGCGCTCTGGGCGACGCCTACGGCTTCTGATCTCGACGGGTCCGGGGAACGGCCGAGCCGGCCCGGGGGTCGCCCCTCGCGAGAGTGAGGGCGCGCCGGCGAGGCGAGATCCCGATCGAAATCGTCTGCCGCGTGGCGTGTGGCTTTTGGGGGCCTTGGAGGCAACGGCTGGATTAGGGTGGCGTTGCCCGTGGGGCGCTCTCCCCCTCTTGCTGTGAAAGCCGAGGTCGAGGAGGGATTCATGTCCCGCAGACATGTCGTCGCCACGGGCTGCGTGCTGGCGGTCACCGCGCTCACCCTGACGGGCGTGCCGGCCGCGGCCGGACCGAAGGTGACGGGTGTCCCGGTCACCGCGCCCGTCTGGAAACCGCCGTCGGGCATGCTGGAGGCGCTCCAACGCGACCTGGAACTGACCAGGGAACAGGCCCAGGCACGCCTGCTCAACGAGGCTCGCCTGACGGGAGTGGCGGCGGAGCTCCGTGCGAGACTCGGTGACCGTTTCGGCGGCTCGTGGCTGATGGGAACCATCGCGCAGACCCTTGTGGTGGCCACCACCAACGAGGCCGACATCCCCCACATCATCGCGGCGGGTGCCCGGGCCGAGGTCGTCAAGCGGTCGCTGGCGGAGCTCGACAGGCACATAGACGGCCTCGACCAGTCGGTACCCGGTGCCAAGAACGAGGGAAGTGTCCGCTATGTCGATGCCAGGAACAACAGGGTCGTCGTCCTGTCGTCGGAGCCGTTGGTCGCGGAGGACCTCATCGAGGCCGCCGGCCTCGACACGGAGGCGGTGAAGGTGGTGCCGTCCACCGAGCGGCCCCGGCTCCTCAGTGACGTGCAGGGGGGTGACGCCTACTACGTCGGTGTCGCGAGTCGTTGCTCCGTCGGTTTCTCGGTGATGCGCGGGACCCAGGCGGGTTTCGTCAGTGCCGGTCACTGCGGTAAGACGGGTGATGCCACCACCGGTTTCAACCGGGTGCCCCAGGGGGTCTTCCGGGCGTCGTCCTTTCCCGAGAACGACTATGCCTGGGTCGCGGTGAACGCCGGCTGGAGCCCCAAGCCGGTGGTGAGCAACGGCGTCGGCGGTACCGTGCCCGTCGCGGGCTCCAGGCCGGCCCTGGAGGGTGCCTCGATCTGCCGGTCCGGCTCCACCACCGACTGGCACTGCGGTCTCATCCGGCAGCTCAGCGCCAGTGTCACCTACCCCCAGGGCACCATCCACGGCCTGGGCCGTACCAGTGTCTGCGCCGAGCCGGGTGACTCGGGTGGTTCGTTCATCTCGGTGGACCAGGCCCAGGGGGTCACCTCCGGCGGCTCCGGGGACTGCACCACGGGTGGCGTCACCTACTTCCAGCCGGTCAACGAGATCCTCGCCGCCTACGACCTGACCCTGCTGACCGACAGCACCGCCAGCTCGTCGGGTGACATCTCCCCGGGCACCGCTCCAACGGGTAAGCAGGACTGCAGCGGCTACCCGAAGACCTACACCGGCACGCTGAACAACGGTCAGTCCGTCTCCCAGCCGAGCCGGTACTACCGGGCCGCCGTCGCCGGTA
>NZ_JBEXGU010000342.1:0-3741 GCF_040607515.1 Streptosporangium sp. NPDC005286
GCCGCCTGACCTGCGGCGCCGCACAACTAGTGAAACGCGCAGCGTGCGCTCGGCATAGTTCGTGCTGGCTGTGAGGCCACGAGCCGGATGTGGCGATTCGAGCGCCTGCCCTTGCCGGGCGGCGGATCGAGTTTCCGCATGTCGGCATTACGACGTGTATGGGGAGCGGCGCGTGAATCGATCCGAGTTCATGCCTGGCCATGACTCCGGCACGGATGACGATCGCATCGCGATCGTTGGAGTGTCCTGCCGGTTGCCCTCCGCGCCAGGTCCGGCGGAGTTCTGGCGGCTACTGAGCGACGGCGTGAGCGCCGTGTCCACGGTACCGCCCGGTCGCTGGAGCACGGATACGGAGCTCGGCCCCGGTGCGCACGGCGCGTTCCTGGACGGGATCGACCGGTTCGACGCCGGGTTCTTCGGGATCTCACCTCGCGAGGCCCGCACGATGGATCCCCAGCAGCGGCTGATGCTGGAGCTCGGCTGGGAGGCTCTGGAGAACGCGCGTATCGCGCCCGCTCCCCTCCGCGGCACCGACGTCGGCGTGTTCATCGGTGTGATGGCCGACGACTACGCGTTGCTGAGCCGCCAGAGCGGCGCTGCGGGAATCGGCCATCACTCGCTCACGGGCGTCAACCGCAGCATCCTCGCCAACCGGGTGTCGCACTTCCTGGCCCTGACCGGCCCGAGCATGGCCGTGGACACGGGCCAGTCGTCATCGCTGGTGGCGGTGCACCTCGCCTGCGAGAGCATCCGCAGCGGCGAGTCCGACATGGCCCTCGCGGGTGGGGTCCAGCTCAACCTCGCCGCGGAGAGCGCCCTGGCGGCCGCGGAGCTCGGCGCGCTGTCCCCGGACGGCAGGTGCTTCACCTTCGACGCGCGGGCGAACGGTTACGTCCGCGGCGAGGGTGGCGCCGTCGTCCTCCTCAAGCCGCTGTCGCGCGCCCTCGCGGACGGCGACCACGTGTACTGCGTCATCGCGGGCAGCGCGGTCAACAACGACGGTTCCGGCGAGGCGCTCACCACCCCGAGTTCCCGGGCACAGGAACGGGTGCTGCGGTCGGCGTATCGGCGCGCAGGCGTGGACCCGGCGAGCGTCGGCTACGTCGAGCTGCACGGTACCGGCACCAGGGTGGGCGACCCCGTCGAGGCCACCGCGCTCGGCGCGGTGCACGGCACGGGCCGATCGGACGCGCCGCTGTGGGTGGGATCGGCCAAGACCAACGTCGGCCATCTGGAGGGCGCGGCCGGTATCGTCGGGCTGCTCAAGACCGTGCTGGCCATCGAGCACCGGCTGCTGCCGCCGAGCCTGAACTTCGAGCGGCCGAACCCCGCGATCCGCCTCGACGAGTGGAACCTGCGTGTGGTGGGGGCTCCGACGCCGTGGCCGGTGAGCCATGGTGACGGTGACGACCGGATCGTCGCGGGCGTCTCGTCCTTCGGCCTCGGCGGCACCAACTGCCATGTCGTGCTGACCTCCGCCCCGGAGCGCACCCGCCCTGTCCCGGTGACCGGGAGTGGGGTCGCCGTACCCGAGGGCGTCGGGGAACGGCCCGAGCCGGAGACGCCGTCACCGGTGTCCTGGCCGCTGTCCGGCCACACCGAGAGCGCGCTGCGGGCACAGGCGGCCCGGCTCGCCCGCCACGTCAGGGAACGGGAAGACCTCTCGACCGGCGACGTGGCCTTCTCGCTGGCGACGACGCGGGCCGGTCTGCGCCATCGGGCGGTCGTCATCGGGGACGGACGCGAGCAACTGCTCCACGGGCTGGACGCGCTGTCGGAAGGGCGCTCCGCGCCGGGGCTGGTGCGCGGCAGGACCGACGTCGATTCCGGTTCCGGCGGCGTGCTCTCCGACCGGGTGGAGCGCCTCGATCAGATGCGGCTGGTCTTCGGGCTCGGTCAGCACACCACGCCGCTGGCCAGCGTATGGCAACGCCCCGGCCAGCAGGTCTTCGTCTTTCCCGGTCAGGGATCGCAGTGGGCCGGGATGGGGGTGGAGCTGCTCGACTCGTCGGCGGTGTTCGCCGCCGCCATGGCGGAATGCGAGGCGGCGCTGGCGCCGTTCGTCGACTGGTCGCTGACGAGCGTCGTGCGAGGGGAACCCGGCAGCCCGCCCAGGGAACGCGCCGACGTGATCCAGCCGGTGCTGTGGGCGATCATGGTCTCCCTGGCGGCGCTGTGGCGGTCGTACGGCGTGGAACCGGCCGCGGTGGTGGGCCACTCGCAGGGGGAGGTCGCCGCCGCGTGTGTCGCGGGCGCGCTGTCGCTGGAGGACGGCGCCTGGCTGGTGACCGCCAGATCGAAGCTGATCACCGAGGTCCTCTCCGGCAGGAGCGGCATGGTCTCGGTGGGACTCCCTCGGGAGGTCGTGGAGGACCGGTTGGCACGCTGGGCGGGCCGCCTGTCCGTCGGCGCCGTGAACGGCCCGTCCTCCGTGGTGGTGTCCGGGGACAACGAGGCGCTGGCCGAGATGATGGCCGAGTGGGCGGACACGGCGCAGATGGGCCGGGTCAACATCGACTACGCCTCGCACTCCTCCGTCGTCGAGCAGATCGAGGAGCGCCTGGCACCGCTGCTGGCGTCGATCCGGCCGCGCAGCTCGGCGATCTCCTTCTACTCGACGGTGACCGGCGCCCCGCTGGACACGGCGGAGCTCGACGGTGACTACTGGTACCGCAACCTGCGCCGGCCGGTCGACTTCCAGGGCGCGGTCGAGCGGCTGCTGGCCGACGGGTTCGGGCTCTTCATCGAGGTGAGCCCGAACCCGGTACTGGTCGGCAGTATCCACGAGAGCGCGCGGACCGCCGGCCGCCCGGCGGTGGCCGTCTGCACCCTCCAGAGGCACAACGCCGGGCTCTCCCGCGTGACGACCTCGATCGCCGAGCTCTACGCGAACGGGGTGGAGGTCGGCTGGGAGAGGTTCCTTCCCGCCGCGTCCCGAGTCGAGTTGCCGACGTATGCGTTCCAGCGTGTCCGCCACTGGCTGGAGGGGGCCGGCCTGGAACGAGAGCGGGAGGAAGCGGGGCCGCGGGCGCGGGCAGGATCGGCACCGGCGGCCGATGGGAGACCGGACAGGCCGGGCAGGCCGGACGGGCCGGACGGGCCGGACGCCGTTCAGCGGCCCGGCTCCGGCAGCCCGCTGGACCTGGTCCGCGACGCGTGCGCGGCGGTTCTCGGGACGTACGATCCCGATGGGATCGATCTCGGCCTGCCCTTCAAGGAGCTCGGTTTCGACTCCGCGATGCTCGTCGAGCTCACCACCCGGCTTGATTCGGCCGCCGGGCCGGCGCTGACCGCCACCGCTCTCTTCGATCACCCCACGCCGGCGAGACTCGCCGCCTTCCTGGGGTCCACAGCCGCCACCGGTTCCGGACCCCTGCCCCCGGAACCGGTGCTCTCTCCTCCGACGGCCGACGAGCCCATCGCGATCATCGGGATGGCCTGTCGCTACCCGGGCGAGATCGACTCCCCGGAAAGCCTGTGGCGGCTGGTCGACGCCGGTGTGGACGCCGTGTCGGCGCTGCCCGCCGACCGTGGCTGGCGGATGGGTGCCCTCGCCGCGGACCATCCCGGAGGCTTCCTCCACGATGCGGGAGACTTCGACGCCGCGTTCTTCGGGATCTCGCCGCGTGAGGCGCTGGCGATGGAGCCGCAGCAGCGGCTGGCGCTGGAGGTGACCTGGGAGGCGGTGGAGCGGGCCGGGATCCCGCCGTCGTCGCTGGGCGGCACCCGGACCGGCGTGTA
>NZ_JBEXGU010000343.1:0-3664 GCF_040607515.1 Streptosporangium sp. NPDC005286
TCGGCCACCGCCACGTTCGCATGCTCCAGAGAGCGGACGGCTACGGCTACGCAACCCATTCAGAAACGCGGCACCGTGCCGCGTTTCCTCCCCCGCCTGAAGGCGGGGGTCTCCACGCTGGAGGTAACCGATGAACGTCGACCTTGCCGCGGCGGACGCCTTCATGGCCACGCACGCGCGTGTCCTGGACCGCCGCCGTTTCGAGGTGCTGATGGGCCAGGAGGACCCCGCCGCCGTGCTGGCCGCCCTGGACGGCTATCGCAACCCCGACGGCGGCTACGGCTGGGGCCTGGAGCCCGACCTGCGCTCCAGCGAGAGCCAGACCGGGGCCGCGGCGCACGCCTTCGAGGTGTTCGAGGACATCGCCCCTGCCACCACGTCGCGGGCCGTGGCGCTGTGCGACTGGCTGGAGTCGGTGTCCCTGCCCGACGGGGGCCTGCCGTTCGTGTTGCCGCTGACCGGCACCGCCGGTTGCGCCCCCTGGTGGCGGGATGCCGACCCCTCGGTGTCGTCGTTGCAGATCACCGCGGTGTCCGCCGCCGTCGCGCACCGCGTCGCCGTCCACGATCCCGCCGTGGCCGCCCATTCCTGGCTGGAGCGGGCCACCAGGTACTGCCTGACCGAGATCGAGGCGGTCGAGGCGCCCTCCGCGTACGTGCTGGCCTTCGCGGTGCGGTTCCTGGACGTCGTGCACGATCGCCTGCCCGAGGCGGCCGGTCTCCTGCGCCGCCTCGGCAGGCACCTTCCCGCCGACGGCCGGGTGCACGTCGAGGGCGGCACCGAGGAGGAGACGCTGCATCCGCTCGACTTCGCCCCCTACCCCGGCGGGCCGGCGCGGGAGTTGTTCGCCCCCGAGGTGATCTCCGCCGACCTCGACCGCCTGGCCGGTCTGCAACAGGAGGACGGCGGCTGGACCGTCGACTACGCCAGGATCTCGCCTGCGGGCTCCCTCGACTGGCGCGGCCACACCACGGTCCGCGCCATCGACATCCTGCGTCGGAACGCCAGGATCTGACCTGGCGATCGCGAGCCGCGAAACCGGAAGCGGGGCCGGCCCCGGTCAGCACGGCCCCGCTTCCCCGTCACGTCCGCGACGGATCTAGCCGCAGTGTTCGAAGGGGCTGTCGTAGCCGGTGGAGCCCGCCTTGCCGCCCCACTTGACGCACTTGCCGGCTCCGGAGGCGCGTATCGGGCCGGCGTAGTAGGCGAAGTTGCCCGAGTCGGTGACGCGGGTGCTGCCCTGCACCTCCAGGTAGGCGCTGGTGGCCGTCGCGGTGCCGATGGAACTGCTCTTGATCGTGGTCACGCAGTTGTAGCCGTTGGAGCCGTTGTAGAGCAGGTAGACGGTGCCCGCCGACCCCAGTGCCGCGGAGTCGATCACGTCGTAGCCGGAACCGCACACCTCCTGCGGGGTGTACGGGTTGGTGGAACCGCCGCAGTTCTTGGAGGTCACCGTCTGGGCGGGGTAGCCGAACGTGGACCCGTTGAAGACGGCCTTTTGAATGTTGGACGGGTAGCTGGTGCCCAGCCGGACCTCGTAGTGCAGGTGGGGCGAGATGTTGTTACCGGGCTTGCTGGTGTTGCCGACCGTGCCGATCTTCTGGCCCTGGGAGACCGTGGCACCCGCGCTCACCGAGCGCGAGTTCAGGTGCGCGTAGTAGGTGGACCAGCCGCTGCCGTGGTCGATCTTGACCAGGTTCCCGAAGCCGTTGGTCGATCCCTGGTGGGCGGAGATGGAGACCGTGCCCGCCGCCGCGGCGACCACGGTGTCGCCCAGGTCGGCGTCGGCGGTACTGCCCCGGTTGAAGTCGATCTCCCATGACTGGTGCGCGCTGCTGGCGCTGGAGTTGCCCGTCCAAGCCTGTCCGCAGGGGAAGGGCAGCTGGAAGTTGGTCGCCAGGATGCTCATCTCGTCGCTCTGCGCGGGGTCCGCCGCGCTGTTGGCCGGCGCCGGGTCCCCCAGTGCCGCCGCGCCGGCGGCCGGTGCCGTGACGGCGCCGCCGGCGAGACCGAGTAGCAGGGCGAACCCCGCCGTGAGTACCCCGTTGAGTCTCATGCGGATCCTTTCCCGCAGGCACGGCGGGCCGAGCCCTGACCGGTGCCGTGCACTGTCTGTTAGTTCTCTCCGAAAGGCTCTTGCCGGGGTCCAGGGTCCGGATTAGCGATACAAAAATCATCCAAAATCGATATAAAGGCCTATCCGACCCGTACAACACAGCCCGATGAATGGTTGCAGCGCCTCCACAAGAGGAGTGAATGCGGTCATGGTGGTCGATCAACCTACGTTTAACGTGCTCGGTACCCTCGAAGTCCGGAGCTCGGGACGGTCTCTCCGCATCGCCGGTACGAAGCCCAGGATCCTGCTGGCGTCGCTGCTGCTCAACGCGGACCGCGTGGTCGGCGCGGACCTCCTCGTCGAGGTGCTGTGGCCCCGGCAGCGGCCACGGTCCGCCCAGGCGAACCTCCGCACCTACGTGAGCTCGCTCCGGGGCGTGCTGGCGGCGGCCGGCGCGCGGATCCAGGCCCGTCCGCCCGGCTACGTGATCGAGCTGGCACCCGAGCAGCTCGACGTGCTGCTTTTTGAGGACCTGCTCGCCAGGGCGCGCGCGGCGGGCCGTACGGACGAGGCCTTCGACCGGCTCCGCCGGGCGCTCGCGCTGTGGCGCGGAACACCGCTCGCCGAGCTGCCGGGCAGCCCGCTCTGGGACGGCCGCCTGCAGTCGCTGGCGGAGGCACGGCTCGGCGCCGCCGAGGAACTGGTCGCCCTGAGACTGGAGCGGGGTGACCACGCAGGCGCGATCGGTGAGCTGCGCGGGCTGCTGAAGGAGCATCCCTTCCGCGAGGACCTCTGGCGGCAGCTGATGCTCGCCCTGCACCGGAGTGGCAGGCAGGCCGAGGCCCTGCACACCTACACCACGGTCAGGCGGCAGCTGGTCACCGAGCTCGGCGTCGAACCCGGCGCGGATCTGCGCCGGGCGCACTCGGCCATCCTGGCGGGAGAACCCCTGCCCACCGTGGTCGTGCCGGGCCACCCTCCGGCTCTCGCCGCTCCCCGGCAACTCCCCCCTGACGTGCCGGACTTCACCGGCAGGGCCGAGAGCGTCGTCCTCCTCACGCGGGCGCTGACCTTCGCGGAGCGCCCGCCGGCCGGACCACCTTCGATCATCGTGGTCACGGGGGCACCGGGTGTGGGCAAGTCGGCGCTGGCCGTGCACTGCGCGCATGCCGTACGGGCCGGATATCCGGCAGGGCAGCTCTACCTCGATCTCCGTGGGACCGACCCGGTGCCCGCGGACCCCGGTGAGCTGCTGGCCGAGGCACTGCGGGCGCTGGGCGCCGATGCGGCGGACCTGCCGGGCACCGAACGCGAACGGGCCGCGCTCTACCGGTCCCTGCTGGCCGAGCGCCCGATGCTCGTCTTCCTCGACGACGCCGCAGGCGCCGCCCAGGTACGGCCGCTGCTGCCGGGCAACGGCTGCGCGGTGCTCGTGACAAGCCGGCGGAGGATCACCGAACTGCCCGGGGCGCTCCAGCTTGAACTGGACGTCCTGTCGCCGCGGGAGGCAGAGGACCTCCTGGCCGCGATCGTCGGGCCCGAGCGGCTGGAACAGGAGAGGGAGGCCGCCTCGGCGATCCTGACGGCCTGCTGCCACCTGCCGCTGGC
>NZ_JBEXGU010000344.1:0-3565 GCF_040607515.1 Streptosporangium sp. NPDC005286
CCGGCCCCGGGGGGGGTGTCGCGGGGCCCGGCGGGGAACCCCTGGGCGCCGAGCGCCGCGACGAGCCTCAGCTCGACCTCTCGGACGTAGTCGACGATCCCCTCGTCCTCGCCGAGCTTGACGATCAGGTACCCGACCAGCTGGCCGGGGCCGTGGTAGGTGAGCTGGCCGCCGCGACCCGTGCTCACGACCGGGATGCCGTGAGCCGGATCGGGCAGGTGCTGCTCAAGGGTTCGCCTGCCCGCGGTGTACACCTGCGGGTGGCTGAGCAGCCAGAGCATGTCGGGGCGCTCGTCGCGTTGCCGCTGACCGACCAGGTCGGTCATCCGCTCCATCGCCTTCTCGTAGTCGACCAGGTCGTCCTGGACCAGGGTCAGGGGGCGTTGCCTCATGCCCCCAGCTTATTTTCAGTAGCGAGCCTCCGGCGCCTTGGGTATGAAGATCCACATGAGCACGTAGACGACCCAGAGCGGCCCGGGAATGAGCGAGAGCAGCAGCCACAGCACCCGGACGAGGGTGGGCGGCAGGTTGAGACTGTCCGCGATCCCGCCGCAGACTCCGGCGATTATCTTGTGGTTTCTCGAACGGTACACGGCGTCTCTCCCCGAATCGGTGTTCTTCGTCCGGTCAAACGAACGACCGGAACCGCCACGTTCCCGAGGCACCCCTGAGAAAACCCTGACAGGGTCGAACTTGATAACTTTTCTTGTCAGTCAGCGTCGATACATCCCTAGGCGAACGCGGTTGATACCGGTACGTTCCGCCATGTACCTATAGGGAGTCTCCCTCCGTTCCACCCCCTAGGAGCGTTATGCGCCTGAGTTTACGACGCAGCATGGTTCAGACCGCCACCCTGGTCACGGCCATCGCTCTCCCCCTCGCCTTCACCGCACCGGCGAGTGCCACCATCGCGGCCCCCAGTGTCCCGGACATCCTCGCCAACGCGTTCGCGACACAGATCAAGGGCAGCAACGTCAAGAAACACCTGGACAAGTTCCAGCAGATCGCGACCGCCAACGGCGGCAACCGGGCGGCGGGCACGTCCGGCCACGACGCCTCCCTGGCCTACGTGCAGGACAAGCTGAACAAGGCCGGATACAAGACCTCCACGACCGACGTCGAGTTCCCGATCAACTGGGAGGAGTTCAGCCCGTCGGTCCTGCAGAAGACGGCCCCCGAGGCGAAGACCTACGCCAACCCGGCCGACTTCGTGACGGTGATCTCCTCCAGCCCTGGCGACGTCACCGCCCAGATCCAGGTCGTCGACGCGGTCATCCCGCCGGGACCGACCCCGAGCACCTCGACCGCGGGTTGCGAGACCGCTGACTTCGCCGGGTTCGTCCCCGGCCGGATCGCCCTGCTCCAGCGCGGCACCTGCCCGTTCGTCGACAAGGCCACCAACGCCAAGGCGGCCGGCGCGGCCGGTGTGATCTTCTTCAACGAGGGCCAGCCCGGCCGTACCGACCCGCTCCTCTTCGACATCATCGAGTGGCGCTTCGGCTTCCCCATCGTGATGGCGAGCACGGCCGTCGGCCTGGACCTGGCCGCCAGCCCGAACACCACGGTCCGCCTGAAGGTGGACGCCAAGACCACGGTCGGCCGTACCAAGAACCTGATCGCCGACTCCCGCTGGGGCAAGTCCGGCGAGATCGTGGCGGTCGGCGCGCACCTGGACAGCGTTCCCGAGGGCGCCGGCATCAACGACAACGGCTCCGGCAGCGCCGCCGTCCTGGAGACCGCGCTGAAGCTGGCCAAGGTGCCGACCAAGTACAAGCTCCGTTTCGCCTGGTGGGGCGCCGAGGAACTGGGCCTGCTCGGCTCCGAGCAGTACGTCGCGGACCTGTCCCAGGCCGAACGGGACAAGATCAGGCTCTACCTGAACTTCGACATGATCGCCTCGCCGAACGGCGGCACCTTCCTGTACGACGGTGACGACTCCGACGCCGAGGGCGCCCCTGCCGGTCCGGCGGGGTCGGCCGAGATCGAGAAGCGCCTGGAGAGGTTCTACGGCAAGCGCGGCCTGCCCTTCGAGGGCACCGACTTCACCGGCCGCTCCGACTACGGTGCCTTCATCGCCAACGACATCCCGGCCGGAGGCATCTTCAGCGGCGCCGAGGGCGTCAAGACCGCCGAGCAGGCCGCCAAGTTCGGCGGGACCGCCGGTGTCGCCTACGACCCCTGCTACCACGCCGCCTGCGACGGCATCGGCAACATCGACGCCGCCGCGCTCGACCGCAACTCCAAGGCCGTCGGCTACGCCACCGCGTTCTTCGCCTACGACCTGACGGGCATCCCCGACCGCAACGCCGCGACGCTCGCCAGGACCGCGGCGCAGACCGCGACGGCTCCTGAGGGCGCGGCCCGCTAACGACAAAGTCCAGCAAAGCGCACCACCACGCTATACGGCGCGCACCCACCACGGGTGCGCGCCGCTCGGGGGACCCCCACACCCTCAAACCCGAGGAGCATGATGCGCAGTCTGTGGACCATGGGCATGGCGGCGATCCTGGCCATCCCTCTGGCATTCACCGCACCATCGGCGTCGGCCGCCGTCCCACCGGACATCTCGCTGACCGCCGTGAAGGCACACCTCACCCAACTCCAGTCCATCGCCACCGCCAACGGCGGCAACCGCGCGCACGGCCGCCCCGGCTATCTGGCCTCGGCCAACTACGTCAAGGGCCTGCTGGACGGCGCGGGGTTCACCACCACCCTGCAGTCGTTCACCTACGGCGGCGCGACCGGCTACAACGTCATCGCCGACTGGCCCGGAGGCGACCCGAACGACATCCTCATGGTCGGCGCCCACCTCGACAGCGTGACCGCGGGCCCCGGTATCAATGACAACGGCTCGGGCAGTGCCGCCATCCTGGAGACCGCCCTGGAGGTCTCCCGCCAGTCGCTGGCTCCCACCAAGCATCTGCGCTTCGCCTGGTGGGGCGCGGAAGAGCTGGGCCTGCGCGGCTCGCAGGCCTACGTGAACAGCCTCTCGTCCACCGAGCGGGCCAAGATCAAGGGCTACTACAACTTCGACATGGTCGGCTCGCCCAACGCCGGCTACTTCATCTACGACGGCGACAACTCCGACGGCGTCGGCTCGGGCCCCGGCCCGGCGGGCTCGGCGCAGCTGGAGGCGACGCTCCAGGCGTACTTCACCTCGATCGGCGTGGCCACCCGGGGCACCGACTTCGACGGCCGCTCCGACTACGGGCCCTTCATCGCCGTCGGCATCCCGGCCGGAGGCACCTTCACCGGCGCCGAGGGCGTCAAGACCAGCGCCCAGGCCACCCTCTGGGGCGGTACGGCGGGCCAGGCGTTCGATCCCTGCTATCACCGGGCCTGCGACACCACGGCCAACATCAGCGACACCGCACTGAACCGCAACGCCGACGCCATCGCCTACGCGGTTTGGACCACCGCCACCGCCACGCCGCCGACGGTCGTCTGGCAGGACACCTTCGAGACCTCGACCGGCTGGACGACCAACCCCTCGGGCACCGACACCGCCACCTCGGGCCAGTGGGAGCGCGGCGTCCCGCAGGCCACCACCTCCAGCGGCGCCAAG
>NZ_JBEXGU010000345.1:0-3553 GCF_040607515.1 Streptosporangium sp. NPDC005286
TCCCCCGTCCGATACATCCGCCCACCGGACCCATCAAACGGACACGCCACAAACCGCTCCGCCGTCAACCCGGCCCGCCCCAGATACCCCCGCGCGAGACCAGGCCCGGCCAGGTACAGCTCCCCCTCCACCCCGGCCGGAACCGGCCGCAGCCACGAATCCAGCACGTACGCCCGGGCGTCGCGGACCGGCGAGCCGATCGGCGGGATCTCACCCGCCTTCAGGGGGGCGCTCATGGTGGCGGCGATGGTCGCCTCTGTCGGGCCGTACGCGTTGATCATCAGACGGCCGGGGGCCCAGGCGTCCACCAGGTTCGGCGCGCAGGCGTCCCCGCCGACGATCAAGGTCCGCAGGTCGGGCAGCGAGACCTCCGGAACCCCGGCCAGGGCTGCCGGGGGGATCAGGGCGTGGGTGACCCGCGCCTCCCGCAGGGCATCGGCCAGCGCGGCTCCGCTGTAGGCGCCGGAAGGAGGAATGACAAGGGCGGCCCCGGCGGCGAAGGCCATCAGCAGTTCCATGACCGAGGCGTCGAAGCTCGGCGAGGCGAAGTGCAGAACGCGGCTGTCCGGGGTGATCCCGAACCTGTCGACCTGCGAGCACGCGAGGGCGGCGATGCCGGCGTGGGTGACCACGACGCCCTTGGGCCGCCCCGTCGAGCCGGAGGTGTAGATCACGTACGCCGGACGCTCCGGCACGAGCGGCACACCGAGATCGGACTCCGCGTATCCGGAGGTGTCGGCCCCGGCCAGCCAGCCGGCGTCGACCACCAGGGCGGGGGCGGCGTCCTCGAGCATGTAGACGACCCGTTCCTCCGGGTAGCCGAGGTCGACGGGCAGGTACGCACCGCCCGCCTTCAGCACGGCCAGCGCCGCGACCACCAGATCAGCGGAACGGCGCAGCCTCAGCGCCACCAACCGCTCGGGACCGATTCCGTGCTCGGCCACCAGCAGCCGAGCCAACCGGTTGGCGCGGCCGTTGAGCTGCCCGTACGTGACAGCCTCGCCGAGGTGGACCAGCGCGGTGGCCTCGGGGTCACGGACGACGGCGGCTTCGAAGAGCTCGGGCAACGTACGGCGCGGCACCGGTACTCCGGTGTCGTTCCACTCCTCGACGGCCTGGTTGTGCTCGGCGACGTCAAGGATGCCGATCCGGCCGACCGGCGTGTCCGGGTCGGTGACGATCGTGGTGAGCAGCAGGCTCATCCGGTCGAGCAGCCGCCGGGCCTCGGCGGTGCTGAACAGGTCGGGCCGGTGGTCCAGCCGCAGGGTGAGGCGGTCGCCGGGGACGGCGGCGAGGGCGAGAGGGTAGTGATGGGCGTCTGTCGAGCCGAAGCCGGTCAGCCGCACCTCGCCAAGGGCGGTACCTGCGGTGGAGGGATCGAATGGGTAGTTCTCCAGCACGGTGACCGTGTCGAACAGGATGCCGCGCTGGATTTCGGTCAGCCCCAGGTGATGGTGGGGCATCAGCTCCGCCTGCTCGTCCTGGAGGCGTTCCAGCATTTCGCCGACGGACTCGGCGGGCCGGAGCCGGACCCGGACCGGCACGGTGTTGATGAACAGGCCGACCATGCGCTCGACCCCGGGCAGCTCAGGCGGGCGGCCCGATACGACCGCGCCGAAGACGACGTCCTCGCGGCCGGTCAGCTTGGCGAGCAGTAGTCCCCACACTCCCTGCAGGACCGTGTTGACCGTGACGCCACGGCGACGGGCCAGTCTGGTCAGCGCGGCGGTCAGGTCGGCGCCCAGCTCGGTGGCGACCTTGCCCGGCGTCACGGGCGCGCCCGCGGCGGGCGCGACCAGCGTCGGCTCGTCAATGCCCTCCAGTGCCCGGTCCCAGGCATCCTTCGCGGCGGCGCGGTCCTGGCGGGACAGCCAGGCCAGGTAGTTCTTGTACGGCGGCGCGGGCGGAGCCTCCACACCGAGATAGAGCGCCAGCAGTTCGGCGACAAGCAGCGGGGTGGACCATCCGTCGAGCAGGATGTGATGGTTGGTGATGATCAGCCGGTGCCTGCCGGGCTCCGGTCGTACGAGAACGAAGCGGATGAGCGGCGGCACCGCCAGGTCGAACGGGCGTGCCCTCTCCTCCGCGGCCACCGCGGCCGGATCTGCCCCCTCGACCTCCCGCCAGGACGGTTCGACACTGTCCGGAATGACCTGGACGGGCCGGCTGAGGTCCTCGTGCCAGAAGGCGGCGCGCAGGTTGGAGTGGCGTTCGAGCAGCCTGGCGGCGGCGGCACGGAGCGCGGGGACGTCCAGCGGGCCGTCCAGGTCGAGGGTGACCTGCGCGGTGTAGAGGTCGTGCTCGTCGTGGAGGGCGTGGAAGAACAGGCCCTGCTGCAGCGGCGAGAGCGGGAGGATGTCCTGGACCTGCGTCAACGCTTCTCCCACGCGGCTTGGATACGGTCGATCTCCTCCTGGTCCAGATCGACCAGGAGGTCGCTCGGTGTGTGTCCTCCCGCGCCGTGCTCGGCCAGCCCGGCGAGCGCCTCGAACCAGGTCTCGGCCAGTTCGGCGACCTCCGCCTCGTCGAGCACCCCCTCGGGCCAGGACCAGACGGCCTCCAGGTGAGGGCCGTCCGGCCGGTCGTGCGTGGTCACGTTGACCTCCAGGACATGGGCCACCGGCATCCCGGGGTCGTAGCCGCCGATCTCGGTGGGAACCAGGTTCCAGTCGCCTCCGGTGACCGCGACCCGGCCGAGGTAGTTGAACACGATCTGCGGGCGGGGAAGCTCGGCGAGCTTCTGCGCGGTCTCCGGCGCGAGATGGCGGAGCATCCCGTAACCCAGCGGGTCGGGCAGCGCCCTGAGCTGCTCCTTGACCTTTTTGATCGCCTGAGCCGCGGCCCGCTCGTCGGACCAGCTGGTCAGACCCGGGTCGAGCCTGACGGGGTGGATGGTGGTGAACCAGCCCACGGTCCTGGACAGGTCGACGTCGGGGAAGATCTCCGCACGGCCGTGCCCCTCCAGGTCGAGCAGGACGGAGGTGCCCCGGGCGCCGCGCCTCCTGCGCCAGTGGGTCACGGCCAGGGCCAGCCCAGCGAGCAGCACGTCGTTGACCCGGCCGTGGAACGCGGCGGGGACGGCCGCCAGCAGAGGTTCGGCCTTCGCCGGAGGCAGGGTACGGCGGAGACTGCGCAACGTCGCGGCGGTGTCGAGACGCGGATCGAGGGGCCTGCGCCCGATACGCGGATCAGGGCCGTCGAGGATCTCGGCCCAGTGGTCGAGTTCGCCGACCCTGTTGGGAGCCTCGTCGTGCAGGCGGTGTGCCCAGGTACGGAAGGAGGTGGGCACCGGCTCCAGCACCGGGACTCTCACCTGAGCGACCGCTCCCTGAAGGAGCCCTTCTTGAGCGGTCGCGTCTTGCCGGATGACCCCTTCGTGCGCTGTCGTCTTTCGCGGGGCCGATCGTTGGATGGCCCCTTCGTGAACTGCCGCCTGCGGAGCCGCTTCCTGACCGGCTCCTTCGTGCGCTGTCGTCTTTCGCGGGGCCGATCGTTGGATGGCCCCTTCGTGAACTGCCGCCTGCGGAGCCGCTTCCTGACCGGCTCCTTCGTG
>NZ_JBEXGU010000346.1:0-3519 GCF_040607515.1 Streptosporangium sp. NPDC005286
AAGAATCCACCGCGCCGAACGTACGTCGTACCCGACTCATCCGGATCAGAGCTGAACAACCGGTCCAGATCCCAGCCACGATCCACCGGGAACTCACCGATCACCTCCCTTCCCGCCGCGACCACGTCCCACAGCTCCCCCGCGGACGTCACCCCACCGGGGAAACGGCAACCAATCCCCACCACCGCGATCGGCTCGTGTGCCTGAGTTTCCAGTTCACGAAGCCGCTGCTTGGTCTCGTAAAGCTCGACCGTCGCCTTTTTCAGATACTGTACGAGCTTTTCTTGGTCGTTCACCGGGCCAACCTCCGCATAATAGTGTCGCCTGACATCAGGAAATAGCCTTGTCAATGAGGTCGAATATCTCATCGGTCGAAGCCGACATTATGTGTTCGACCACGGCATCCGACTGCCGCCGAGATCTGCCCAGACCTTCGAGCAAGTCGTTCAGTTTGGCTTCGATCGCAGATTTTGCGTCCTCGTCAAGGGCTGCCGAGGCGAGGACGGCTTCGAATCTATTGAGCTCGGAAAGAAGGTCGGAGAACTCCTTCGGTATGACAGAAGAAAACCTGCTGTCGAGGTACGTACAAAGCGCGCGCGGGTTGGGATGGTCAAAGATGAGGGTCGGCGGGAGTTTGAGACCGGTGTGGTGACTCAGATGGTTTCGGAGTTCGAGGGCTGTGAGGGAGTCGAAGCCCAGGGTTTTGAAGGGTTGCTCCGGGTCGAGTGAGGTGGAGGTGCCATGTCCCAGGACCATGACGGCTTGGATCTGGACGAGTTGCAGGAGGCGCTCGCGCCGATCAGCGGAACTGAGGCCGGCCATTTCGGCCGCGAAAGAGTGTGCGGTTCCGGCGTCGCCGGCACGGCGACGAGCGGAAGTCGCCGACAGGCTGGTGAGAATCTTGGGGAGTGTTCCGGTCCGGGACTGCGCGGTGAGGGCGCGAAGGTCGAGCGGAGCCGGCGCCAGGGCAGGCAGGCCCGTGGCCAGCGCCGCGTCGTAAAGCTTCATTCCGTGCTCGGTGGTGATGGGTGTGAAGCCGAGACGAGCGAGACGTGATTTGTCACTACCGCCGAGATGGGAGGTCATCCCGGTAGCCGGCTGCCAATAACCCCATGCCAAGCTCGTGATTGGAAGACCAAGGTGACGTCGATGATGGGCCAGGGCGTCGAGGTAGGCGTTGGCGGCCGCGTAGTTGCCCTGTCCGGGGGAGCCGATGGTACCGCTCAGAGATGAGAACAGCACGAATCCGGCCAGGTTGAGATGGCGGGTTTGCTGGTGCAGATTCCAGGCGGCGTCGACCTTGGGGCGCAGTACCCGGCGCAGATGATGAGGAGTGAGCGCTGGGACCGTCGCGTCGGCCAGCACTCCGGCGGCATGCACGACAGCGGTCAATGGGTGCTGCCGAGGGATGGAGTCGAGCAGAGCGGCGAGTGCGGCCGGGTCCGCGATGTCACAGGCTGCGACCATGACCCTCGCACCGAGCTCGGTCAGTTCTTCGGCCAGCCCGACGGCGCCGTCGCTGTCCGGACCCCGGCGAGAGACCAGGAGAAGATTTCTCATCCCGTGCTCGGTCACCAGGTGACGGGCGAGCAGGCCACCAAGGGCGCCTGTTCCCCCTGTGATCAGCACGGTTCCGTTGCTGTCAGGCGCGTTCGGGAGAGTGAACACTATCTTGCCCACGTGGCGGGCCTGACTCATATCCCGGAATGCCTGGCGCGCCTGCCGGATGTCGTACGTACTGACGGGAAGGGCAGGCAAGGTGCCGTCTTCGAACAACGGAGCCAGGCGGGTGAACAGCCGGTGAATGACTCGAGGGTCGCCGAGGGCGCGGTCGACGGCCTGGTAGACGATGCCGGGATACATGGCGGCGACCTGATCCGCGTCTCGTACATCGGTCTTGCCGATCTCGATGAAACTCCCCCCGTTGGGAAGCAGTTCCAACGAGGCGTCGACGAATTCGCCCTTCAGGCAGTCCAGTACGACATGCATTCCCTGGCCGCCGGTCACCTGCAGGAACTTGGCCTTGAACTCCAGGCTGCGGGACGAGGCGATGTGGTCGTCGTCAAGGCCCATCTCCCGCAGGATCGGCCACTTGGCCGGGCTTGCGGTTGCGAACACCTCCGCCCCCGCGTGCCGGGCAAGCCGGATAGCCGCCATACCGACCCCGCCGGCGCCCGCGTGAATCAGCACCCGCTGCCCGGCCTGAACTTCGGCCAATTCCGACAGGGCGTGGTAGGCCGTCAGATAAGCCACCGGGGCCGAAGCCGCGTCGGTAAAGGACCAGCGGCGAGGCACCGGAATCACCATGCGTTGGTCCGTGACTCCAGCGGGGGCGAACGAATCGGGTATGAACCCCATGACCCTGTCGCCGACGGCCAGCCCGTCCACGTTGGGACCGACCTCGGTGACGACTCCCGCTCCCTCCAGGCCTAAACCGTCGTCTCCGACGAGGCCGAGAGCGACCATCACGTCGCGGAAGTTCAGTCCGCTGGCGTGGATACGCATACGGATGTGACCGTCGGCCAGAGCCTGCTCAGGACGTGGGCCCGCGATGTCTGCCGTGGTGGCGAGGTGCGCCGCTTCCGCCGAACCACACCCGGCGCTCTCAGTCGGAATGCCGATCGACTTCTCCGGCGACTCTCGATGGAGCAGGGCTCCGGGAGCAACCGGATCCGGGCCGGCGCTGAGCACGAGATTGGCGAGGGTGCCCTTACCCACGGTGTCCAGCCGCCAGGAGGTGGCAGCCGGCAGAAAAAGAATGTCGTCTGATTGGACACGAGTGAGGCGGGATGTGTGGACGACACCCTGGCGAAGGGCCAGTTGGCCTTCCTCGTCCTCCGGGATGTGACGGGTGAGCAGGTACCGAATCTGCCGGTAGGAGGCTTCGTGGTAATCCGTGTCCAGTAGCGCGAAACGATTGGGATATTCGTTCTGAGCAGTGCGAACCAGCCCCCATACAGCGGCCTGAGCAAGGTCGAGCGATCCGTCCAGAGGGCTGGTCGCGATGGCGTGGTGAGTGAGGATGATCAGGCGAGTGTCGGCCAGCCGAGGATTGTTTATCCACGCTTGCAGCAGCTTCAGAGCTTGCTCGGTGACGGCGTGAACAGCCGCCGGAACGTCGACACTGCCGGCGTCGATGAGAGGGGGAAGCCAGACGACCAGCTCTGGGTCCTCTGTGCCGATTGAGCTCGGTTCGTCGATCAGCGCGGTCAGATCCCGATGGACGGGGACGACGCCGATCGCTGTGGCCACTTCGATCGCTCGCTCCGGATTCTGCTCTGCCAGCACAGCGCAGCGGGGCTGCCGTCGTGCTGCGGCATTCGCCGGCATGGGCCTGATGTCCGCTGTCCAGGAGAGGTGGAACAGATCCGAGCTGACGTCGGAGACCACGGCAGGAGCACTGTTCAGCGTGTCGGCGTCGCTGGAGCGGAGGGTGAGGGTGTCGATGGTGATGACCGGCGCGTCCGCGGGATCCATGGCGGTGACGCTGATGGTGTCGGCGTCGATGGTGGTGATGCG
>NZ_JBEXGU010000347.1:0-3498 GCF_040607515.1 Streptosporangium sp. NPDC005286
GGTCCTGACGGGGTGTTGTCGGCGATGGCGCGGCAGGTGTTGTCGCCGGAGCGGGTGGTGGTGCCGGTGTTGCGGCGGGAGCGGTCGGAGGAGGTTTCGGTGGTGACCGCGCTGGGTCACGCGTTCGTGCATGGTAGTCCGATTGATTGGGAGGTGGTCTTTCCCGGTGCGGGCAAGGTGGACCTGCCCACCTACGCCTTCCAGCGACAGCGCTACTGGCTCGACGCCACCCGGCCGGACGGTGGTGAACAGTCGACGGACGCCCGGTTCTGGGAGCTGGTGGAGAGCGCGGATGCCGAGCGACTCGCGGACACCCTCGGTCTCGGCGACGGGGACGCGCGCGGTTCCCTGGACACCGTGCTGCCCGCGATCACGTCGTGGTGGGACCGGAGGCGCGTCCGCTCTTCCACGGACTCCTGGCGCTACCGGGTGGTCTGGAGACAGGTCAGGTGGACTTCGGTGGATCGCCTGTCGGGAACGTGGCTCGTGCTCGTCCCCGAAGGGGAGGCGGCGGCGTGGGCGGAACCCGCCGAGCGCGCCCTGACCGGCAGCGGAGCGGACGTCGTCCGGATCGTCGTGACCGACGCGGATCGGGCGAAGCTCGCCGCCCAGCTGGGGTCGGTGGACCGGGTCGCGGGACTGCTTTCGCTCCTCTCCGCTGCCGAGAACCCTGCTGTTGAGAGCCCTGCTGTTGAGAGCCCTGCTGTTGAGAACGCGACAGAGGAAGCGGCGGACGCGCAGGTCACCGTCCCCTGGGCGTACGCGGCGAACGTGGCGCTCCTCCAGGCGATGGACGACGCGGGCCTCGCCGCGCCGCTCTGGTGCGTGACCCGCAACGCGGTCTCCACCGGGCCCACGGACGAGGCGACGGATCCCGCACAGGCGCTCACCTGGGGGCTGGGCGCGATCGCGGCGGTCGAGAGTCCCGCGCAGTGGGGCGGTCTGGCCGACCTTCCCACGACGGTGGACGACCTCCTCTGGGAACGTCTCGCGGGTGTGCTGAGCGCGGAGCCGGCCGGACGGGAGATCGAGGTGGCCGTGCGCAAGTCCGGCCTGTACGCGCGACGCCTGATCCACGCGCCCCTGAGCGAGGGGGCCGGACCGCCGGCCAGGGGCGGGTGGAACCCGGAGGGCACCGTCCTCGTCACCGGTGGGACGGGCGCGCTCGGTGCGCACGTGGCGGCCTGGCTCGCCGGGCGAGGAGCCAGACACCTGCTTCTGGTCAGCAGGCGGGGGGAGGCGGCGCCCGGCGCCGCCGAACTCGGGGCGCGGCTCGCCGACGTGGGGACCCGGGTCACCTTCGCCGCGGCGGACGTCGGTGACCGGGACGACCTCGCCCGCGTGCTCGCCTCGGTGCCGCCGGAGCACCCGCTGACCGCCGTGGTGCACACGGCCGCCACGCTGGACGACGGTCTGATCGCGGCGCTCACCCCCGAGCGGCTGGACCACGCCCTGCGGGTCAAGGCCGTCGGCGCCCGGCATCTGCACGAGCTGACCCGCGATCTCGACCTGTCCGCCTTCGTGCTGTTCTCCTCGGTCGCCGGCATCTGCGGTGTCGCCGGTCAGGGCAACTACGCGCCGGGAAACGCCTACCTCGACGCGCTCGCCGCGCACCGCCGGGCAGCCGGTCTGCCGGCCACCTCGATCGCCTGGGGACAGTGGGCGGGCGGCGGCATCGTCACCTCCGAGGCGGCCCTGACCCTGGCCAGGAACGGCCTCCGCGGCCTCCCTCCCGAACTCGCCGTCACCGCGCTGGGCCAGGCGCTCGATCACGACGAGTCCCACGTCGTCATCGCCGACATCGACTGGAAGATCATGTTCGAGCACCGGCCACATCCCCTGGTGAGCGAGCTTCCGGAGATCGCCCAGGCCCGCCGCCAGGCATCCGGGGCCGCTGCCGCACCGACCGGGACGGACGTTTCCGAGCTGGTACGGCGGCTCGCCGATCTGGCGGAGGCGGAGCAGCGCCGGACCCTGCTACGGCTGGTCCGCCTCCAGGTCGCGGCGGTGCAGAGCCACCCGTCCCCCGAGGCGGTCGAGGCCGACAGGAGGTTCCGGGACCAGGGATTCGACTCGCTGGCCGCGGTCGAGCTGCGCAACCGGCTCGGCGCGGCGACCGGGCTGCGGCTGCCTCCCTCGATCGTCTTCGACCATCCCACCCCGACGGCTCTGGCCGGCTACCTGCACGCGGAGCTCGTACCGCGCGCCGACGCGACGGCCACGACGATCACATCGATCCTGGCGGGGATCGAGGCGCTGGAAGCGACCCTCTCGAAGGCCTCGGTGAGCGATGCCGAGCGGGAGGTCGCCGCCGCCCGGCTGCGGAGGCTCACCGCGACATGGGGCGACGTGACGCCGCCCGCGGACGCCGTCACGGACGAGTTGTCGTCGGCGAGCGACGACGAACTCGTCGAGTTCATCAGCAGAACGCTTGGAATCTCCTGAACCGCGTGCTTGAGAGGGACAGACGTAAACCATGAGTGAGGACCAGATCAGGCATCTCCTCAAGCGGGTCACCGCCGAGTTGCACGAGACACGGCAGCGCCTCCAGCGTGTACGGGACGATCAGACCGAACCGATGGCGATTGTCGGGATGGCGTGCCGGTTCCCCGGCGGGGTGAGCTCGCCGGAGGACCTGTGGCGGCTGGTCGCCGAAGGAGTGGACGCGGTCGGGGAGTTCCCCGACGACCGGGGCTGGGATGTGGAGGGCCTGTACGACCCCGATCCCGACCGGCCCGGCAAGTCCTACACCCGCCACGGAGGGTTCCTGGACGGCGTCGCCGAGTTCGACGCGGAGTTCTTCGGGATCTCGCCGCGCGAGGCACTGGCGACCGACCCCCAGCAGCGGCTGCTTCTGGAGACCGCCTGGGAGGCGTTCGAGCGGGCCGGAATCGACGTGTCCACCCTGCGGGGCAGCAGGACCGGGGTCTTCGCCGGTATGAACGGTCAGGACTATGCCGCCAGGCTTCCCCAGGTGCCGGAGGCCGTCGACGGCTACCTCAGCATCGGCAACGCGGCGAGCGTGGCGTCGGGCCGGATCGCCTACACGTTCGGGTTCGAGGGGCCCGCGGTCACGGTCGACACGGCGTGCTCGTCCTCGCTGGTCGCCCTGCACCTGGCGGTGCAGTCGCTGCGTTCGGGCGAGTCCGACCTGGCCCTCGCGGGCGGGGTGACGGTGATGACGTCGCCGGTCGGCTTCGTGGAGTTCTCCCGGCAGCGCGGGCTGGCCCCCGACGGCCGGGTCAAGGCGTTCGCCCGGGGAGCGGATGGCACCGGCTGGGCCGAGGGGGTCGGGTTCCTGCTGGTGGAGCGGCTCTCGGATGCACGACGGCTGGGACACGAGGTACTGGCGGTGGTCCGGGGTTCGGCGGTGAACCAGGACGGCGCCTCGAACGGCTTGACGGCGCCGAATGGTCCGTCGCAGCAGCGGGTGATCCGGCAGGCGTTGGCGGGTGCGGGGTTGTCGGTCTCTGAGGTGGATGTGGTGGAGGCGCATGG
>NZ_JBEXGU010000348.1:0-3462 GCF_040607515.1 Streptosporangium sp. NPDC005286
AGCGACGAGCAGCCGACCGCGAAGCAGACCTCGGTGACGCTGAGGTCGCCACGACGCAGCAGCGCCATCGCGCGCTCGATGCGCCGCGTCATCAGATAGGAGTACGGCGACTCGCCGTAGGCGAGCCGGAACTGGCGGCTGAGGTGCCCGGCGGACATGTTCACACCGCGGGCGAGCGCCTCGACATCCAGCGGCTGCGCGTACTCCCGGTCGATCCGGTCGCGGACGCGGCGCAGCCGCGCGAGGTCGCTCAGGCGCTGCGCCGCGGCGGGTCTGCTGGTCACCTGTGAGATCGTGCCACATACGACTGTATGTAAAGGTTGAACACGCCCCTTTACCGGTCGGGACGGGTCGAAACAGATGAGAGAACTCGTCTCACGGTGTCCGCGAGGGCCTCGGTCAGGTACCCACGTAGGCCGCGAGGTGCTCGCCGGTGAGGGTGGATCGGGCGGCGACGAGGTCGGCGGGTGTGCCCTCGAAGACGATCCGGCCGCCGTCGTGGCCGGCGCCGGGGCCGAGGTCGATGATCCAGTCGGCGTGCGCCATGACCGCCTGGTGGTGCTCGACGACGATGACCGACTTGCCGGAGTCGACGAGCCGGTCGAGCAGGCCGAGCAACTGCTCGACGTCGGCGAGGTGCAGGCCCGTGGTCGGCTCGTCGAGGACGTAGACGCCGCCCTTCTCGGCCATGTGGGTGGCCAGCTTGAGCCGCTGCCGCTCGCCGCCGGACAGCGTGGTGAGCGGCTGGCCGAGGCTGAGGTAGCCGAGCCCGACGTCGGCGAGCCGGTCGAGGATGGCGTGCGCGGCCGGCGTGCGCGCCTCGCCGGCGCCGAAGAACTCCTCGGCCTCGGTCACCGACATCGCGAGCACCTCGCTGATGTCGCGGCCGCCGAGGTGGTGGTCCAGCACCGATGCCTGGAACCGCTTGCCCTCGCACTCCTCGCAGGTGGTGGCGACGCCGGCCATCATCGCCAGGTCGGTGTAGATGACGCCGGCGCCCTTGCAGGTGGGGCAGGCGCCCTCGGAGTTGGCGCTGAACAGCGCCGGCTTCACGCCGTTGGCCTTCGCGAACGCCTTGCGGATCGGGTCGAGCAGTCCGGTGTAGGTCGCCGGGTTGCTCCGTCGCGAGCCGCGGATCGCGCCCTGGTCGATCGCGACCACACCTGCGCGGCCGGGGATCGACCCGTGCACGAGCGAGCTCTTGCCGGAGCCGGCGACGCCGGTGACGACGGCGAGCACCCCGAGCGGGATGTCGACGTCGACGTCGCGCAGGTTGTTCGCCGTCGCGCCGCGGATCTCCAGCTTGCCGGTGGGCTTGCGCACCTTCTCTTTGACGACGGCCCGGTCGTCGAAATGGCGGCCGGTGAGGGTGCCGCTGGCCCGCAGCCCCTCGACGGTGCCCTCGAAGCAGACGGTGCCGCCCGCCGTACCGGCGCCGGGGCCGAGGTCGACGACGTGGTCGGCGATCACGATCGTCTCCGGCTTGTGCTCCACGACGAGCACCGTGTTGCCCTTGTCCCGCAGCCGCAGCAGCAGGTCGTTCATCCGCTGGATGTCATGGGGGTGCAGGCCGATGGTGGGCTCGTCGAAAACATAGGTGGTGTCGGTGAGCGCGGAGCCGAGGTGGCGGATCATCTTGACGCGCTGTGCCTCGCCGCCCGACAGCGTGCCCGACGGCCGCTCGAGCGACAGGTAGCCCAGCCCGATCTCCACGAAGGAGTCGAGGGACTGCTGCAGCGCGATGAGCAGCGGCGCCAACGACGGCTCATCCAGACCGCGCACCCAGTCGGCCAGGTCGCTGATCTGCATCGAGCAGACGTCGGCGATGCTGATCCCCTTGATCTTGGAGGAGCGGGCCGCCTCGCTGAGCCGGGTGCCGCCGCACTCGGGACAGGAAGTGAACGTCACCGCCCGCTCCACAAAGGCCCGGACGTGCGACTGCAGCGCCTCCTTGTCCTTGGACAGCATCGACTTCTGGATCTTCGGGACCAGGCCCTCGTACGTCAGGTTGATGCCGTCGACCTTGATCTTGGTCGGCTCCTTGTAGACCAGGTCGTGGAGCTCGGCCTTGGTGTACTTGCGGATCGGCTTGTCGGGGTCGAAGAAGCCGCAGCCGCTGAAGATCCGGCCGTACCATCCGTCCATGCTGTAGCCGGGGATCGTGAGCGCACCCTCGTTGAGCGACTTGGAGTCGTCGTAGAGCTGGGACAGGTCGATGTCGGTGACCCGGCCCATGCCCTCGCAGCGCGGGCACATGCCGCCGGTGATGCTGAAGTCGCGCCGCTCCTTCACACTCTTCCCGCCGCGCTCGAACGAGACCGAACCCGCTCCGCTGATGGAGGCGACGTTGAAGGAGAAGGCCTGGGGCGAGCCGACGTGCGGCCGGCCGAGCCGGCTGAACAGGATGCGCAGCATCGCGTTGGCGTCGGTGACGGTGCCGACCGTGGAGCGGGGGTTGGCCCCCATCCGCTCCTGGTCGACGATGATCGCGGTCGTCAGCCCTTCGAGGACGTCGACCTCGGGCCGTGCCAGCGTCGGCATGAAGCCCTGCACGAAGGCGCTGTAGGTCTCGTTGATCAGCCGCTGCGACTCCGCGGCGATCGTGCCGAACACCAGCGAGCTCTTGCCCGAGCCGGAGACGCCGGTGAACACCGTCAGCCGGCGCTTCGGGATCTCGACGCTGACGTCCTTGAGGTTGTTCCCGCGCGCGCCCTGCACGCGGATCAGATCGTGGCTGTCGGCAATGTGCAGCGCAGGCGACTGCGTGTCCGTCCCCGTGGCCATACTCATCATGTCTCCATCTGTTAAGCGGGGTCGCCTTCACGGTCCCCATCGGCGTCGCCTGGCTTGATCTGACCAGCTTTGAGCAGTATGTCTGGTTCTCCTTCGTTGGCGCGGTCGCGGCAACGGTCCGCTGTCTACCTGATCAGCGTGTCGGCCGGGGGGCGCGACGAACCGGTCACCCCGCTCCTGCGGCAGCGCGCCGATCTCGATCATGGACACGTCGCGGGCGTGGCCCGGCCCCAAAGGCCGGGGAGGCATCCGGGGCGTAGTGCGAGAGGAAGCTCGCGCGAATGGTGATGTCCATGGCGGTCAGGCTAGTTGCGGCTCCATGACCCGCGCTTCTCGATTCCTGATCGGTCTGGTCACCTGTTTCGCCACGCACGGCGGCATCCCCGCCGTCGCGCGCGCCGCGTGGTGCCGGTAGGTGCCGGACCTGTCGCCGGCCATGCTCGCCGCCCTCGCGTCGGCGACCGAGCGCGTCACGCTCGGCACGGCGACGCCGCTGCCCGCCTTCCGCCGCCCGGTCACGGCCGCGCAGGAGCTCGCCTCCATCGGGTCAGCTTCTCAGCCCTGAAGGGCTGAGCTTGCAGCTCCTCGCCGTCGGTGGCTTCGACGGTCTGGTCCGCGTCAGGCAGCGTGACTCACTGCCCAGCTTGTGACACCGCGTGCGGCGATGTT
>NZ_JBEXGU010000349.1:0-3451 GCF_040607515.1 Streptosporangium sp. NPDC005286
TCTCTCCCCAAACCCGCGTCTCTTCCTACCTGCCTTTCCGGTTTTATTTGCACTCCCCCCCAAATCCCCACCCCCCCCCCGTGGCGGGTTTCCGGTGGGGGATCCCCCACCGGAACACCACCGCCTCGAACACCGCCGGCGACTGCTTGAAGGTGTCGTGGCCTGGCCCGACTGCGAACCGCACACCGTGCACGAGATCGGTGACCTTCTCGCCGTGGCCGGCCTGGTACATGGCGCGCACGCCGCCGCTCGTGTTCTTCCGCGGTGAACCCGCCCTGCTCAGCTGATGACCGTGGCCCACGGACTGGTAAGACTAGGTGCATGAGCGATGATCCGCGAGACTGGATCCTGGCATTGGCTCCTCGCGGGACTCCAGAGCAGGTCGAGCCGGCCTGCTCTGTGGTCACGCTCGCGGTCGCCACGGCGATTCTGGGCCCCGGCCCGGTGGCCTGGGCCGTGCAGGCCGCTTCGATCATGGCCACAGAGATCATCGAGAAGGTACCCGAGCACGGCGGTGGCGCCGCTCCCTTCGCCACGCTTCGCGCCTCGGTCGAATCGATCGTCCTTTTGGCGCTGCGCGGGCTGTGGGAGGACCTACTGCCTGGGGAAGAGACAGCCACGGACGAAGCCGTCGTCGGCGGTATGGAGTTCGTGCGCCGCGGGGTCCCACTGGACCGGGTTCTGCGCGGAGTACGGATCGGTCACGCCCGACTGCACCGAGGGTTGCTCTCCGTCATCGACACTCTGCCCGAACCGGTCCGCACCGCGGAGAGCCACCGGGTCAGCGATCTGCTGTTCGTCTACGCAGACGCCCACGCCAGCCGCTTGGCTGAGGAGTACCTGGCCGAAAGGTCCCGCTGGGAAGCCGGGCGAGAAGCCAAGCGCCGCCACATTGTTCAAGCGCTGCTCGCCGGCAAGGGCGTCAACGCCGAATCCGCCGCCACACTGGGGTACGAACTCGCCCGCCATCATCAGGCGTTCATCGTGGCGGCCGCAGACCACAGCGCTGCCGCCGCCGATCTGCGGCGCGATGCCGAGGACCTGGGCCGGGCCCTGTCGGCCGACGCGTGGATGAGCCTGTCGGTCGTCCCCGGCCAGACGTGGGCGTGGGCGGGCTGGCGGGCCGAACCGGCATCGGGCCACACCGACCGTGCCCGCCGGTTGCGGCCGCCGTCCGGTGTCAGGGTTTCCGCGGGGCCCGTGGCGTACGGCCCGGAGGGCTTCCGCCGCAGCCACCTGGGCGCACGCGAGGCCGACCGGATCGCCGCGTCCGCCACGACCGACTGGTGGTGCGACTACACCCAGGTACGGACTCTGTCCCTGGCCACGGTCGACGACGAGCAGGCCCGCTGGTACGCCGAAGACGTCCTGGGTCCGCTGCTGGCCGACGACGCCCGTACCCGAGACCTCCGCGAGACTCTTCGCGTCTATCTGGCCTGCGGACGCAGCCCGCAGACAGCCGCCGAGCACCTCCGCGTCGCCCGCAATACCGTCACCTATCGCGTCCGCAAGGCCGCGGAGCTGTTGCGACGCCCCATCGGAGATTCCATGGAGCTGCGCTTGGCCCTGGAGATCGCCCGCATCCTGGAGTCGGCCTGAGAGTCGACGGCTGACGACCCATCCATGTCGCCCAGGCTTTTTTGTGATCTCCCGCACATCCGTCCTGGCTGTCGGGGCTTCGTCGCGACTCGATGGAGTTGCGCTGGCTCCCGGTGATCGGCCGCCCGGTGGCTCTCGTGCCCAAACCCGAACGCCGACTTTGGGCTTGAGGGCCAAGCGCCCGTGCACGCTCCCCGAGTTCAATGCAGGCACTCACGCATGAACGACGGAGGAGCCCATTCGCATCGCCAATTCGCGATCACGCCGCCGAGTCCGGCATCGACATCTCCGAACTCGCCGGGCCGATGACGTTCGCCAAATTCCCCTCCTGCCTGACCGGGCCGTACGCCACCGTGACGCTCTCCGAAGGGGGAGGTCGAACTGGTCGTGGTGATCGGCCTGGGAGCACGTCGCCGGATACACGATCGGCCAGGACCTGTCCGAACGCATGGGGAGAACCACGATCGTCCATGTTCGGAATCCATGATCCACTAATGAGAGGGTTGTTCCGTGATGCTGCTGCCGCTCGCACCGAAGCCGTTCGAGGCTCCGGCCGATCGCGACATGCTCCCGTCGGAGCGACGAGCCTTCGTACGTACCCACCGCACCTGCGTGTTCGGCCATCGGAGGCGACACGACGGCCCGGCCATGTCGGTGGTGTACTACGTGCCGACCAACGACGACGAACTGCTGGTGTCGACGATGGCCGGGCGCGGCAAAGCCCGCGTCGTCGCCCGGGACGGCAAGGTCAGCCTCTGCATCCTGGACGAGCGCTGGCCCTTCGCCTATCTCCAGGTGTACGCAGACGCGGTCATCGAACGCGACCCCACCCTGGTCGTCGACGTGATGATGGCGGCCCGCAGCCGGGTGTCAGGCGAGCCGCTCGGACCCGAGGCGCGTCCGTTCGTCGAGGCCATGGCCGCCGAAGAGAACCGGGTCGTCCTCCGCTGCCGCCCGTACGAGACCTTCGCGCAACCACCGCGTCATCTCTACCACAACGACCAGCAAGACAAGATCACTCACTGGATCTCGGGTAGCGTCCCCTGGGACGCACCCGACCCAACCTGACCTGGCGGGCCCGGTCTCCGAGTCGTGCGCGGGCGGGACTGTCGGTATTCACCTCAGGTGGGCGATGAGGCCGTCGATCGTCGGTCCTGGAGGAAGCCGCGGTGACGCGGAAGGACGAGGTGTCGGATCGCGAGCTGGTCGGCCGGCTGGTCGACCAGGCCCGTGCCGAGGGCTTGGAACTGGTGGGTGAGAACGGGCTGCTGGGCCGGCTGACCAAATCCGCCGGGTGATCTGCTCGACGAACGCGATCGAGTCGGTGAACGCCAGGATCCGTCGGGTGGTCAAGGCGTTTGAGCTTGACACAGAGGGGTTCGCCCCTGTCGTTGGCCGGTCAGCGGTGCTCCGTGGTGAACGGGCCGCCGTCGCCGAAGACGAGGTGGGCGAAGCGTTCGCCGATGCGCTGGTGGGTGGCAGGGTCGGGGTGGAGTTCGTCGGGCAGCGGCCGTTCGGCGTAGTCGGTCTCGCCGTAGAGGTCGAGGCCGTCGAGGTAGTGCAGGTTCGGGTCGGTGGCGGCGCGCTGCCGGACGATGCGGGTGAGCTCGTCCCTGATCACGGTGAGGGTCAGCTTCCCGGCGGCGGTCTGCGCGGGGTCGCCGGTGCTCATGAACCGCAGCCGCCCCTCGCTCATCGCGTTGACGTCCGGGGCACTGGGCCCGGGGGTGTTCTCGTGGATGGGGCAGTAGAGGGGGGATGCGACCAGTAGCGGGGTGGTGGGGTGTCCTTCGCGGACGGTGTCGAGGGGGTGCCACCGGTCGGGTCGCCCCGGGCTGAGACAGATCGGAAG